>CALEZJ010000543.1 GCA_937927885.1 uncultured Paracoccaceae bacterium
GCTATGGGACTGCTGGACCCAGCCGCAGCATCTGGTGCACTGGTTCGTGCCCAGACCGCACCGGGTGGTGGCCTGCGATCTGGACGTGCGCGTCGGCGGACGCTGCAACACCACCTTCGAGGTCGAGGGCCGGATCATGCCCAACGAAGGCGTCTATCTGGAGGTGATAGAGGGCGAAAAGCTGGTCTTTACCGACACCTACACCGAGGGCTGGAAACCCGCGCCCGAACCCTTCATGACCGCCATCGTCACCTTTGCCGATGCGCCGGGGGGCGGCACGACCTATACCGCCGTCGCCCGCCATCGCTCACCGGAAGCCGCGAAGACCCATGCCGACATGGGGTTCTTCGACGGATGGGGCACGGTGGCGGGGCAGATGGAGGGCTATGCGCAGGGTCTTGCGGCGCGGACGATGGTGCTGGAACGGGTCATCGCCGCGCCTGTGCAGGCGATCTGGCAGGCCTGGACCAACCCCGATGCGCTGCCCAAATGGTGGGGGCCGGATGGCTTTTCCTGCCGCACCAGACGGATCGACCTGCGCGAGGGGGGCGAATGGGTGTTCGACATGATCGGCCCGGATGGCAAGGTCTGGCCCAACCATCACCGCATCACCCGCCACCAGCCGCCGTCGCTGATCCGCTACGAGTTGCTGACCGGCGAGAACGGCCCCCGCCACGCCGATGTGCGCGCGACATTCGATGCGGTCGAGGGCGGCACCCGGGTTCGGCTGTCGATGACCTTTGCCGATCAGGCGCAGCACGACGGGGCCAAGGGTTTCGGCGCCCATGAACTGGGCCTGCAAACGCTGGGCAAACTGGCACGCCAGGTCGGCGCCCCATGAGCCGCTTTGCCACGCTGACCTTTCCGCGCACCGTCGCAGCCCCTCCCGCTCTGGTCTGGCAGGTCTGGACCGATCCCCGGGCACGCGCCGAATGGGCGCCGCCCGCGCCGGGGGGTGACAGTCGACTTCCTGTGCGCCGACACGCGTCCCGGTGGCCGCGAGGTATCGATCTGCCGCGCACCGGGCCAGCCCGAGATCCGCTGCGAAGTGGGCTGGATCACGGTCGAGCCGCTCCTCAGTGTCAACACCGAGTCGATCCTCGTCGCGGGAAGGCTCCTGTCGGTGGCCCTCGTCACCGCAAGGGCCGAGCCGCAGGACAAGCAGACCTTGCTGACGGTGACCGTGCAACTGGCCTCTCTGGCCGAGGACATGGAAGGCGGCTATCGCGCCGGCTTCCCCGCCGGGCTAGCCAACCTGTCGGCGCTGGCCGAACGCCGCGCCCGGCAGGCATCCGAGCAATAGCGCACCTCGTCCCAGACCTTTTCCCATTTCTTGCGCCACATGAAAGGCCGCCCGCAGCGTGCGCAGGTCTTTTGCGGCAGATCGGATTTGCGCACGCCCCTTGGCATCACAGGTCCAGCGCCATCTGCGCCGAAGCCGACGAAGGGGCGCGCGGCCGCGTGCGGCCCTTGCGGCTGGCGTGCTTGTGCGCGACGGACGCCGACACCGCGCGAAATCCCTCGACCCGCCGCGCCTCGGTCAGGCGCGCCTTGGCCTCGCGCGCGGCCTGCACGGGGTCGACCAGCGGTTCGGGATAGCGCCCGGACAAGACCTGCCGCGCCAGCGGCCAGCGCCAAGGCTCGTGCACGAAGGCATCCGGCACCGGCGCCAGTTCCGGCAGCCAGCGACGGATGAACACCCCCTGCGGATCGTGGTCATGGCCCTGCTTGACGGGGTTGTAGATGCGCAGCGCGTTGATCCCCGTGGTTCCCGATTGCATCTGCACCTGCGGCCAGTGGATGCCCGCCTCGTAATCGGTGAACATCCGCGCCAGATGCGCGCCGCTCTGACGCCAGTCCAGCCACAGATGATAACTCGCAACTGCCATCAGCATCGCGCGCATGCGAAAGTTCAGCCACCCGGTGGCACGCAGATAGCGCATGCAGGCGTCGACAAAAGGCAACCCGGTTTCCCCCTGCGCCCAGGCCGCCAGCCGCGCGGGGTCGCTGTCGCGCAGCCCCTCCATCGCCGGATGCATCGCGCGTGTTTCCAGCGCCGGTTCATCCTCGAGCTTTTGCAGGAAATGGTCGCGCCAGGCCAGCCGCGCCTCGAAACTGCGCAGCGAGGCGGTCCAGTCGCGCTGGCCGCGCCGCTCGTCGCGCGCGCGGGCCACGGCCTGCACCACCTCGCGCACCGACAGGGCACCCTGCGCCAGATAGGGCGACAATCGGGAACAGGCGCGCTCGGCACTCAGCGGCGAGGACATGGCGAACCGATAGGGCTGGCCGCGCGTGGCCAGAAAGCTCTCCAGCGCCAGCACCCCCGCCGCCCGGCCACCGCGCTGACGGTTGGGGCACCGGTCGTCGGCCAGTTTCAGCGACCGCGCCGAGGGCAGCGCGCCCGTCCCCTCGGCCACCGGTGTCAGCATGGGGATGGGTGCCAATGGGGCGGCGACAAAGGCGTCGCGCGCCGCCGCCCAGCCATCCCGGCCCTTTAGCCGCCGCACCACGCCCGATTGCGGCACCTCGACCCACCGCAGCCCCTGCGCCCGCGCCCAGGCCGCCACCCGCCGCTCACGCGCATAGGTCCAGCCGTTGCCGGTTTCCTCATGGCTGACGATCTGCGCAAAACGGTAGCGACCGTGCAGCCGCGCCAACACATCGACCGCGTCACCACTGCGGATCAGCAGGGGCTGGCCCAGTGCCGCCAGGTCAGCGCGCAGATCGGCGACGCTTTCCTCGACAAAGGCCCATTGACGGGCCGAGGCGTCCGGCTGCGCCCAGAGGTCGGGCTCGGAAATATAGACCGGCAGCACTGCCCCCTGCGACGCCGCCAGCGCCAGAGCCGGGTGGTCCTGCACCCTCAGATCCCGCTTGAACCAGACCAGCGACAGCACGGCGCGCCCTTGACCATTTGTTCACGGTTTACCCCAAATTATCAGGAAACCGCAAGCCGAGTCGTCACATAGGGGGCCAATCCATTCCGTCAAACCACCTTCACCGCGCCGCAATTCGGCCATAGCCCGGCGGCAATCTGCCTTGGTAAACGCACTCGCAAAAGGAGAATGCGATGAAATCGCAGCCCAACACCCTCGGCTTCTTCGGTCAGGCCATCAAACTGCCGTTCAACCTCTTTGCCGACGACCAGGACCGCGTGCTGGCCCGCCTTGACGAGATGCACAAGGACCTGCCTGAAACGCTTCCGGAAAAGCGGCTCTTCAAACACTGATCGTGACGCCGGGCAGGCGCAGCGCGTGCATCATCTCGCGCAGTTCCTGCCGGGCCGCGACATTCGAGAGGTTCATCTGATCGACCCCGACGTCGCGCAGATCGAGCAACGTCAGCCCGCGCGGAAACAGCTCGCGGAAGATCACCCGTTCGGAAAACCCCGGTGCGACGCGAAAGCCGATGCGCCGCGACAGAGAGTCCAGCGCTTCGCCGACCTTGCGCTTGTTGTGCATCTGCTGCGCGCCCAACCGGTTGCGCAGCACGATCCAGTCGATCGGCTTCAGCCCGGCCTGCGCCCGCAGCTGCCGCGCGCCCCAGACCATCTCGGCATAGATCGAGG
>CALEZJ010000544.1 GCA_937927885.1 uncultured Paracoccaceae bacterium
GATCAGCACCACGCGGCGCTTGGCATTGGCTTCGGCCAGCACATAGGCGCCCTGCGCGCTGAGGTTCCTTGCCGTGTGGCTGGTGCGCGCGGGGGCCAGGTTCTGGCGGCTCAGCGACAGCACCGAGGGCGTGGTCTTCTGGCCCAGCGCCAGTTCCCAGCATTCGGCGGTTTCCACCAGATCGGCGGGTCGGAACACCAGCGTGTTCGGCGTCGCGCGGCTGATCGCCAGATGTTCGACCGGCTGGTGGGTCGGGCCGTCTTCACCCAGACCGATGGAATCATGGGTCATCACATAGACCACCGGCAGGCCCATCAGGGCGCTCAGGCGCATCGAGGGGCGGGCATAGTCGGTGAAGGCCATGAAGGTGCCCGAATAGGGCCGCACGCCGCCGTGCAGCGCCATGCCGTTCATCGCCGCGGCCATGCCGTGTTCGCGGATGCCCCAGTACATGTAGCGGCCCTTGCGGGTCTCCAGATCAAAGACCCCCAGATCGGCGGTCTTGGTGTTGTTCGATCCGGTCAGGTCGGCCGACCCGCCAAAGGTCTCGGTGACGATCGGGTTGACCGCCTTCAGCACCACTTCCGACGCCGCACGCGAAGCCTTCTTCTTTGGCGCCTCGACCGCGGCCTTCTTCACCGCGCGGATGGCGGCGGGCAGGCGGGCGGGCAACTCGCGGGCAAGGATGCGGGCGAACTCGGCCCGTTTCGCCGGGCTGAGGGCGGCAAGGCGCGCCTCCCAGGCGGCGCGGTCGGCTGCACCGCGCGCGCCGATGGCCTCCCAGGCGGCCTTGATGTCGGCGGGGATGACAAAGGGGCCATGCTCCCAGCCATAGACGGCGCGGGTGTCGGCGATCAGCTTGGCATCGGTCAGGGCACCGTGCCCCTTCGAGGTGTCCTGCGCCGACGAGCCCAGCGCGATATGCGTCCTGCAGGCGACCAGCGCCGGGCGGGGGCTGGCCTTGGCCGCCGACAGTGCGGCGTCGATGGCCTCGGGGTCATGGCCGTCGCAGTCGAACACGTCCCAGCCCGCGGCGGCAAAGCGGGCGCGCTGGTCGACGATGCACGACAGCGACACCTTGCCGTCGATGGTGATGCCGTTGTCATCCCAGAGCACGATCAGCCGGTTCAGCCGGTGGCGACCGGCGATGGCGATGGCCTCCTGGCTGACCCCCTCCATCAGGCAGCCGTCGCCCGCGATGACCCAGGTGCGGTGATCCTGCACCTTGGCACCCCAGCGCGCGCGCAGATGCTCCTCGGCCATGGCAAAGCCGACCGCATTGGCGATGCCCTGACCCAGCGGGCCGGTGGTGGTTTCAACGCCCTTCACATGGCCGTATTCCGGATGGCCGGCGGTGATCGCGCCCCACTGGCGGAAATTGCGCACCTGATCCAGCGTCATGTCGGCATAGCCGGTCAGGTGCAGCAGGCTGTAGATCAGCATCGAGCCATGGCCGGCCGACAGGATGAAGCGGTCACGGTCGGCCCAGTCGGGGGCCGAGGCGTCGAATTTCAGGTGGTTCCGGAACAGCACGGTGGCCACATCGGCCATGCCCATCGGCATGCCGGAATGCCCCGAGTTGGCGGCGGCGACCGCGTCCAGTGTCAGCACGCGGATGGCGCAGGCAAGGCGCCAGTGGTCGGGGTGCCGGGCCTTGAGCGAGGCGATATCCATGGAGGCTTCCTTTGGCAACAAAAGGGGGTTGCGCGCGTCATAGCAGGCTGGCCCCCAAGTTCAAGCGCGCGGGGGCCCCCCAAGGCGGCGCGGATCGGTTGGAATGGCGGAATTTTCGCCTTAAGGTGTTGTCGCAATACCCTGCCTGCGGGCCCAGCCGATTCGGCGTCCGGGGCTGAACGTCAAGGAGTGACGATGAGCGATCTGGCCCCGGTCGAGCGGCGTCTGTCCGCAGCCCTCGAACGCATCGCCCGCCAACTGGACAAGGCGCCTGCGCCGACGCAGGCAAAGCCCGCCCGCAGTTCGGTGTTCGGACTCGGCGGCCGTGCCGAGCCCACGCCGGACCCCGAACAGGCCGCGATCATCGCCAGCCTGCGCGACGCGCTGGAAAAAGAGCGCGCCGCCAATGCGCAGCTGAGCGAGCGGGTGCATCAGGTCAAGCAGCGTCAGGAAACGACCATCGCCCAACTGGAACGCCGTCTGGCCCGCCTGACCGAACAGCTCGACCTGCAAAGCCTTGAAATGCTGCGGCTGAAAAAGGCCAATGCCAAGCTGATCGAGGCCAATACCGGCCTGCGCGAGGCCCAGGTCGAGGCCTTCCCGGATGCCACGCTGATCAACCGCTCCATCACGGCCGAACTCGAGGCGTTGCAGGCCGAACGGCGCGCCGAGATGGCCGAGATGGAAGAGATCCTTGCCGAGATCAAGCCGCTCCTTGCGGCGGATGCGCGCTGAGCGGAGGGAACCATGGCCCAGGAAACCATCACCATCGGCGGCAAGCAGTTCGAGGTCGCCTGTTCCCCCGGCGAGGAGCAGTATCTGCGCGCCGCCGCCGCCATGCTCGATGCCGAGGCCACCGCGCTGATCGGCCAGATCGGTCGCCTGCCGGAATCGCGCATGCTGTTGATGTCGGGGCTGATGCTGGCCGACAAGACGGCCGGCGCCGAGGATCGGGTGCGCCAGCTCGAAGCCGAGCTCTCCGCCGCCCGGGCCGAGATCGAACGCCTGCACCGCAGCCCGCGCGAGCGCGTCGAGGTGCCCGCGATCCCGGCGGCGACGGTCGAGAAACTGTCGGAGCTGGCGGCAAGGGCCGAGGCGCTGGCGGATCAGTTCGAGGCGCGCTGAAGGCCTGCCGCCCAAACTCAGCCGCCCAAACTCAACCGCCCGGACTCAGCGCAACGCTTCGCGCAGCGCCAGCCCGGCGTCCAGCATGGCCTCGACCTCGGGCACCCGCGTCAGCGCCGTGCTGACCCGCAGCATGACCCCGGCTTGCGTGACCGTCACACCGGCCACCGCGCTGCGCGGTGTCGGCAGGCTTTGTTGCGCCTTGATCAGCGGCGCCAGCGGCGGCACCTCGGCCAGCGAGGTCATCACGGTGACATTCGCGCCCTCTGGCGCCGGTATCTCGCGCAGTTCCGGCAGGGCGCGGGCAAGGTCCTCGCCCAGCACCCGCGCCAACAGCTTCTGGATCAGCGCCCCGCCCAGAAACCCCTGAACCTGCGCAAGTTGCGTCCCCAGCCCGGGCGGCGCGCCCGGCATCACCACCAGCGCACCCGGCAGGCGAAAGCCGGACCAGGTCAGAACGCTCTGCCCGTTGGTCTGCGAGGTCCTGCCGCTGCGTCGGACCAGCGTGACCTCCAGCACCAACCCGCGCGCGGTATCGGTGAACCGATACCGCCCGGCGGCGCCGCGCGACGGCTTGATCTCGTCAAACAACAGCCCCCGCCGCTCGGCCAGATCGGTCAGCGCCTTCAGGCCCCGCCGTTCGAGGCCCAGCAGAAAAAAGGCCAGCAGACCCATCCCCGTCGCCCCCAGAAGGGCCACGACCAGCGCCGGAACCAGATCATCTGCCGGGGTCATCGGCCCCGATCAGGCGTTGGCTTCGCGGATCTTGTCGGCGGCGTCCTTGTCATAGGCCACGCCCTTGGCATCGAAAAGCTGGTCCAGTTCGCCCGACAGAGTCATCTCGGTGACGATGTCGCAGCCGCCGACGAATTCGCCCTTGACGTAAAGCTGCGGGATCGTCGGCCAGTCCGAATAATCCTTGATGCCCTGACGGATGTCGGCATCGGCCAGCACGTTCACGTCGACATAGCTCACGCCCATGAAGTTCAGCACCCCGGCCACGCGGCTGGAAAAGCCGCATTGCGGCATCGTCTTGGTGCCCTTCATGAACAGCACGACATCATTGCCTTCGACGGTTGCGCGGATGGTATCCTGGGCGCTCATGGGTTTTCCTGTGGCTGGGGGCGGCGCAGGGCCGCGAGATGGGCGAAAGATAATCCGCCGAAAGGGCGGGGAAAGGGGCTATTCGGGCGCCTTGGTGGTCAGCGCCAGCGCATGCAGGACGCCATTCGCGCCGTCCATCTTGCCCTTGAGGGCGGCATAGACGTCGCGCTGCTGCTGCACGCGGTTCTTGCCCTTGAAACTGGCGTCGATCACTTCCGCCGCATAATGGTTTCCGTCGCCCGCCAGATCGGTGATGGTGATCTTGGCGGCGGGAAAGGACTCGCGCAAAAGCTGCTCGAGTTCGCTCGCGGTCATGGCCATGCCGGTCTCCTTGGCTGTCTGGTGCAGATGTAGAACCCACAGGCAGGGCGTGCAAGCCCGCAAGGGCGACGCAAGGTCACAGATGCGCCCGCAGGCGCTCCAGAAAGCCGCTCAGATCCTTGCGCGCCCCGGCCAGATCAAAGCCGTCGAGGCTTTCGCGCGTCCAGCCGACCGAGGGGTGAAAGCGCGCCAGCAGGTCCCGACGCGCGGCCTCGTCCGCCTCGGGCAGGTCCAGCGCCGCGGCCGCAACCAGAAGCTCCAGCGCCTCGTGGACCCGGCGCAACCGGTGCAGCGCCTCGGCCAGCGGCGCGCGCAGGTCCGGGTCGCGCCGCCAGTCGGCACCGGGGAACAGCTCGGCCATCACCCGCTGCCCCGCGCCCAGACAGTCGAACCGCGCGCAGCCGGGAAACCCGCGCGCCGCCAGTTGCCCGTGGATGCCGCAGCGGTAGCCGTCGAGATGCGCGCAGGGATGCAGGGCGGGCTTGTCAAAGCCAAAGGAATCGCCCGCGTCAAAGGGCAGGGCCATGCAGCACAGCGCGGCGCAGGCAGAGCAATCGGCGTTCAACGGGGGCAAGGGCTGCATCCCGGGCAACCTGCCGCGTCATCGCAGGCAAGACAAGCCCTTCATCTTGCCGCAAATCCTCGACGTAACGCGGCAGGCCGGGCGCAGGACCTCCACGCCGCCGCGACTCCGGGCAAGGTCCCGGGCGGCGGAAGGGGGCTCGATGCCCCCGCCCGCCGCGCCTCCGAGCGCCTCAGCCAACCGCCGCGGCAAAGGCGCCGCGATAGAGCGCCGACAACTCGGCCATCGGCGCCTCGGATGCCCCCAGCCGCACCGCCGCGCCGCCAAACCGGCCCACCACCGCCACCGGCACCTCTCCCGCTGCGGCGAGCAACCCCGCCGCCTGATCGGGCGCGCAGGCGACCAGATAGCGCGCCTGATCCTCGCCGAACAGAAAGGCCACATCGCCCGCATCCAGCGTCACGCCGATCCCCGCGCCTTCGGCCATCTCGAAGGCCGCCAGCGCCAAACCGCCGTCCGACAGGTCGGTCGCCGCCTTCACCCGCTTGCGGTTCGCCCGCAGGAATTCGCCGTTCGCCCGTTCGGCCGCCAGATCGACCGGCGGCGCGTCGCCGTCCTCGCAGCCCAAAAGCTCGGCCAGCAGTGCCGACTGCCCCAGATGGCCCGCCGTGGCGCCGATCAGCACCGCCAGATCTCCTTCGGCCGGAACCCCCGCGATCAGATCGTCAAGGCTGTCCAGCAGACCCACACCGCCAATCGTCGGCGTGGGCAGGATGCCCTTGCCGTCGGTCTCGTTGTAAAGGCTGACATTCCCCGACACGATGGGGAAATCCAGCGCCCGGCACGCCTCGCCGATGCCCTGGATGGCGCCGACGAACTGGCCCATGATCTCGGGCTTTTCCGGGTTGCCAAAGTTCAGGTTGTCGGTCGTCGCCAAGGGCTTTGCTCCGCAGGCGGTCAGGTTGCGATAGGCCTCGGCCACCGCCTGCCGCCCGCCCTGCACGGGGTTCGCCTTGACGTAGCGCGGCGTCACATCGCTGGTAAAGGCAATCGCCTTGGTGGTGCCATGCACCCGCACCACGCCCGCGCCCAGACCCGGCACGCGCACCGTGTCACCCATCACCTGATGGTCGTATTGCTCCCAGACCCAGCCCTTGTGCGCGTAGGAGGGGCTGGAAATCAGCGCCTTCAGCCCTGCGATGGGGTCGATGGCGGGCACCGGCGCCATCGGCGCCGCGGCCGGGGTGGGCACCCAGGGGCGGTTGTACTCGGGCGCCTGCGACGACAGTTTCGACAGCGGCAGGTCGGCCTTGACCTCGTTGCCGTGCAGGATCAGGAAGCGGTCCTCGGGGATGGTCTCGCCCACGACGGCGAAATCCAGATCCCATTTGTCAAAGATCGCCTTGGCTTGCGATTCCATCTCGGGCTTCAGCACCATCAGCATCCGTTCCTGAGATTCCGACAGCATCATCTCGTAGGCCGTCATCCCGGTTTCGCGCTGCGGCACGCGGTCCAGGTTCAGCCGGATGCCCAGGCCCCCCTTGTCGCCCATCTCGACCGCCGAGCAGGTCAGCCCCGCAGCCCCCATGTCCTGAATGGAAATCACCGCGCCACTGGCCATCAGTTCCAGACAGGCCTCCAAGAGGCGCTTTTCGGTAAAGGGGTCGCCCACCTGCACCGTGGGGCGCTTTTCCTCGATCGTGTCGTCGAATTCGGCGCTGGCCATGGTGGCACCGCCCACCCCGTCGCGGCCGGTCTTGGCACCCAGATAGACCACCGGCATCCCCACGCCCGAGGCCGCCGAATAGAAGATCTTGTCCGCATCGGCCAGACCCGCCGCAAAGGCGTTGACCAGGCAATTGCCGTTATAGGAGCGGTGAAACCGCACCTCGCCGCCCACATTCGGCACGCCAAAGCAATTGCCATAGCTGCCGATGCCCTCGACCACGCCCTTGACCAGATGCGCAGTCTTCGGGTGCCCGGGTTCGCCGAACGACAGCGCATTCATCGCGGCAATCGGGCGCGCGCCCATGGTGAAGACGTCGCGCAGGATGCCGCCGACGCCAGTCGCAGCACCCTGATGGGGCTCGATATAGGACGGGTGGTTGTGGCTCTCCATCTTGAAGATCAGCGCCTGACCGTCGCCGATGTCCACGACACCCGCGTTTTCACCCGGCCCGCAGATCACCTGCGGCCCGGTCGTGGGCAAGGTGCGCAGATGGATTTTCGAGGACTTGTAGGAGCAATGCTCGTTCCACATGGCCGAAAAGATGCCGAGTTCGGTAAAGCTGGGTTACCGCCCGATGATCGACAGGATCCGCTGGTATTCATCGGGCTTCAGCCCGTGCGCGGCGATCAGGTCGGGGGTCAGGGCGGGTTCGGTCATGGCGGGCTTCCCGGATGCAGGCGTTGCGCGCTTCTTTAGGGGAAGGGGGGCCAAAGGGGAAGGGTCAAGACGCAGGACCCGTGCCCCGTGGCGGGCACGAAAAAAAAGGCCGAGCAATCGCTCGGCCCAAGTCCAACAGGGAGGTAAGATACACGACAAAGTCCTGTATCTTGACCCAACCATTACGCGAATCGGTTCATGCGTTCAATAAATTCCACGCTGCGATTGCATCATAGCCGCGATGCGTTGCGCGCATGCCTCACCTTTGAGCAGACAACGGTGACGCAAGGTCATTCCGTGTTCAGAACCGATCTCTGCCGACGATAGGCGATCACCCCTTCCTGCACGAAATCCCGAAAGGCCGCGACGCGCTTGGAATGGCGCAGTTCCTCGGGATAGGCCAGGAACACGGGCACTTCGGCGCTTTCCACCTCGGGCAGGACCCGGACAAGCTGGGGGAAATCCTCGGTCAGATAGTCGGGCAGCACACCCACGCCCAGATTGTTCACCACCGCCTGCAAGACGCCAAAGTAATTGTTGACGGTGAACGACGAGCGCACCGCATGCCCCATCAGGCTGCGCACCAGTTCCGCCCCGGCGGCGACCTGATGGGCATTCGCGGCCTGGCAGCACAGCCGGTGATCGGCCATGTCCGCCATCGTGCGGGGCGTGCCATTCTGGCGCAGATATTCCTGCGAGGCGTAAAGCCGCATGTGAACCGCCATCAGCCGCTTGCGGATCAGATCGGCCTGGCTGGGCTCCTTCATGCGGATCGCCACGTCGGCCTCGCGCATCGGCAGGTCCAGCACGCGCTCTTCCAGCATGAGGTCGATCTTCAGCTCGGGGTATTTCGCATAGAGCGCGGGCAGGCGCGGGGCCAGCCAGAGCGTGCCGAAGGCGGTGGTCGTGGTGACGCGAAGTTCGCCGTAAACCTCGTCCTCGCTGTCGCGGATGCGCGCGGTCGCGGTTTCCAGCCGCTTGGTCATCGACCGGGTCGCCTCGAACAGCAATTCGCCCTGCTCGGTCAGAATCAGGCCCCGCGCATGGCGGTGGAACAGGGTCGTGCCCAGCGATTCCTCCAGCCCCCGGATCTGTCGGCTGACGGCAGACTGGCTCAGCCCCAGGCTGTCGCCGGCATGGGTCAGGCTGCCCGCATCGGCAACCGCGTGGAAGATTCTAAGCTTGTCCCAGTCCATCATGGTAATGTCTGTCCAGTCGGGGCAGGTTTGTGCGCAGCAAAATACCTAAAGCAGATCACTGTGATGTAAAAGGAAAGAAACGGCCGAGGGGGCTATTAAGGTCAACTATTTTGACCTATAATCCCGCAAACGCCAGCAAATCGACCAATGCGCGGGGAGGTGCACGATGGGCAAGCAGACGGTGTCTCTGAATGACCGGTTCGACCTGTCGAAAACGCCGGTTCTGCTGAACGGCACGCAGGCCCTTGTCCGCCTGATGCTGCAACAGGCCGCGCGCGACAGGGCGGCGGGGCTGAACACCGCCGGCTATGTCAGCGGCTATCGCGGCTCGCCCCTGGGGGCGGTGGATCAGCAGATGGCGCGCGCGCGCAAGGTGCTGGAGGCAGCGCAGGTCAAATTCCACGAGGGTCTGAACGAGGATCTGGCCGCCACCGCGATCTGGGGCACCCAGCAGGCGGAACTGCGCGGCGAGGGGAAATACGACGGCGTCTTTGCCCTCTGGTATGGCAAGGGGCCGGGGGTGGACCGCACCGG
Source organism: uncultured Paracoccaceae bacterium (assembly GCA_937927885.1). GTDB lineage: Bacteria > Pseudomonadota > Alphaproteobacteria > Rhodobacterales > Rhodobacteraceae > Pararhodobacter. Next base: position 8,867 of record CALEZJ010000544.1, read on the forward strand.
CGACGTGATGAAACACGCCAACATGGCGGGCACCAGCCGCAACGGCGGGGTCATCATGGCGATGGGCGACGACCACACCGGCGAATCCTCGACCGTGCTGCATCAATCCGACTGGGCGATGATCGACGCCTACATGCCCGTGGTCTCGCCCGCCGGGGTGCAGGAAATCCTCGACTATGGCCATTATGCCTATGAACTCAGCCGGTTTTCCGGGCTCTGGGTGGGGCTGAAGACGATGAAGGACACGGTCGAGGGCACGGCCGTCGTCGATGGCAACCCGCATCGCATGGCCTTTGTGCGCCCCGATTTCCAGATGCCCGAGGGCGGGCTGAACATCCGCCTGCAGGATCTTCCGGTGCTCCAGGAAGCGCGGATGATCGACTACAAGCGCTTTGCGGCCGAGGCGTTCAGCCACGCCAACAAGATGGACAAGCGCGTCTGGGGCAAGCCCGGGGCGCGCATCGGCTTTGTCGCGGCGGGCAAGAACTGGCTGGATCTGGTGCATGCGCTCAGCCTGCTGGGGCTTGATGCGGCGGAATGCGAAAGGCTGGGGATCACCACCTACAAGGTCGGGCAGACCTGGCCCCTTGACATGGTCGGGTTCCACGACTGGGCCGAGGGGCTGGATCTGATCGTCGTCGTCGAGGAAAAGCGCAAGCTGATCGAGGTGCAGGTCAAGGAGGCGATCTTTGACGACCGGCGCGGGCGGCGGGTCTACGGCTGGCACAAGGGCGACACCTGGCAAAACGGCCGTCAGGTGGAACTGTTCCCGACCCGCTATGCGCTCGATCCGGTGATGATCGCCGAAAAGCTGGGGGAAATCCTCGCCGACGAAGGCTGCGAGACCGAGGCGATCCGCGCAGGCCGCGCGAAACTGGCCGAGGCCCGCCGCGCCGACAACGCCCGCGATCTGGCGGCACGCACGCCGTGGTTCTGCTCGGGCTGCCCGCACAATTCCTCGACCAAGGTGCCCGAAGGCTCGCGCGCCTATGCCGGGATCGGCTGCCACTACATGGTGCAGTGGATGGACCGCTCCACCCTGGGCTTTACCCACATGGGCGGCGAGGGGGCGAACTGGATCGGCGAGGCGCCGTTCTCCACCCGCGGCCATGTGTTCCAGAACCTCGGTGACGGCACCTACAACCATTCGGGCGTGCAGGCGATCCGCGCGGCGCTGGCGGCGGGAACCACCATCACCTACAAGATCCTCTTCAACGATGCCGTCGCCATGACCGGCGGGCAAAGGAACGAAGGCGGCCTGACCGCCGCGCGCATCGCCCACGAGATCACCGCGATGGGGGTCAAACCCGTGGTCCTGGTCTATGACGCCAAGGAAGACGTCGATTTCGCGGCCTTCCCGCCCGGGATCGAAAAGGTGGAACGCGCCGGGCTGATGCCGGTGCAGGAACGACTGGCCAAGACGCCGGGCGTCTCCGCCATCCTCTATGTGCAGACCTGCGCCGCCGAGAAACGCCGCCGCCGCAAACGCGGCGAATTCCCTGACCCGGACCGCCGCGTCTTCATCAATTCCGAGGTCTGCGAGGGCTGCGGCGATTGCGGCGTGCAGTCGAATTGCGTGTCGATCGTGCCGAAGGAAACCGACCTCGGCCGCAAGCGCGCCATCGACCAGTCCAGTTGCAACAAGGACTTCAGTTGCCTCAAGGGCTTCTGCCCCTCCTTCGTCACGCTGGAGGGGGCCAGGGTGAAGAAAGCCGCCTCGCGCGCGCTGGACCTGCCCGACCTGCCCGAACCCGTGCTGCCCGCGATCCGGGGCACGCACAACATCGTCATCACCGGGGTCGGCGGCACCGGCGTGGTGACCGTCGGCGCGGTGCTGGCGCAGGCGGCGCAGATCGACGGTCTGGGCGCCGGGATGATGGAAATGGCCGGACTCGCGCAAAAAGGCGGCGCGGTGCACATCCACCTGCGTCTGGCCAACCGGCCCGAGGACATCAGCGCCGTGCGCGTCGCGGTGGGCGAGGCGCATTGCGTGATCGGCGGCGATCTGGTGGTGACGGCGGGGGCAAAGACCATCGGCCTGATGACCCAGGGCCAGACCGGCGCGGTGGTCAACTCCCACGACATCGTCACCGGCGCCTTCACCCGCGACACCGAATTCCGCTTGCCGGTCAACGACCTGACCATCGCCCTTCAGGCGCGCCTGCGCGAGGGGCTGCGGATGTTCGACGCCTCGGACCTCTCGCGCGTGCTCCTGGGCGATTCGATCTATTCCAACATGATGGTGCTGGGGGGGGCGTGGCAGGCCGGTCTGGTGCCCCTGTCGCTGGGCGCGATCCGCGAAGCGATCACCCTCAACAAGGCCGCGGTCGAGGGCAATCTGCGCGCCTTCGACATTGGCCGCTGGGCGGTCCTCTACCCGGCCGATGCCGAACGCCTGCTGCATCCCGAGGCGGTCACCGCGCTGCCCGCCGATCCGGTCGCGCTGCGCGAGGCGCGGCTGGTGGCCTATCAGGGTCCGAAACTGGCCGCCCGATTCCGCGCGCTGGTGGACAGCATCGCGGACCGCGCGCTGCGCGAGGCGGTGGCGCAGGGATACTACAAACTGCTGGCCTACAAGGATGAATACGAGGTCGCCCGCCTGCACCTGGCCAGCGCCGAGGCCGCGCGCGCCGAATTCGACGGCGATTTTCGCATGTCCTTCCATCTGGCGCCCCCGATCCTGGGCGGCAAGGGCCCCGACGGGCGGCCGAAAAAGCGCGAATTCGGCCCCTGGATGCTGGGCGTGTTCAAGGTTCTGGCGCGGATGAAGGGGCTCAGGGGCACCCCCTTCGACCCCTTCGGCTATGCCGCCGAACGGCGCGAGGAACGCGCGCTGATCGCCCGGTTCGAAGGCGACATGCGCGACTGGCTGGGGCAGGTGACCCCGGCGACGCGCGACCTGGTGCTGGAACTGGCGCTGCTGCCGTTGCAGATCCGCGGCTATGGCCCGGTCAAGGCGGCGAGCGTCGTCAAGGCCGAGGCGCGGCGGGCGCAGATCCTGGCGGCGCTGGGGCAGGGGGGAACCGGCGGGCGCCTGGCGGCGGAATGACCGGGCGACCTGTGCGCGGCAAACTGGCGATGGATTTCCGCGCGGCGAGGTCGTAAGACGGGCCGCAACAGCCCCGCCTCGCGCGGGGCCGCGCAGGAGGGCAGGCGATGGCAGTGGGCGTGTTCGATTCGGGGCTGGGGGGCCTGACGGTGCTGGAAGCGCTGGAACGCCGCCTGCCCGATGTGCCCTTTGTCTATTACGGCGACAATGCCAACACCCCCTATGGCACCCGCACCGCCGACGACATCTACCGGCTGACCTGCATCGGCACGCAGCGCCTTTTTGACGAAGGCTGCGATCTGGTGA
>CALEZJ010000545.1 GCA_937927885.1 uncultured Paracoccaceae bacterium
ACCTGCGGCACATAGAGCGCCCCGGCCAGCCCGGCCATCATCGCCGAGACGGTAAAGACGAAGACCGAGAAACCCTCGACCCGATAGCCCAGAAACCGCGTGCGGCTTTCGGCGTCGCGCACGGCGATCAGCACCTTGCCCGCCTTGGACAGGGTGATGGCCCGCGCGATCAGCAGGCAGGCCGCCAGCGACAGCGCGGTCAGCACCAGAAGGGCGATGCGCGTCGAGGGCGCCGACAGCGAAAAGCCCAGCACGTCGCGAAAATCCGTCAGGCCGTTGTTGCCGCCAAATCCCATTTCATTGCGGAAAAAGGCCAGCATCAGGGCAAAGGTCAGCGCCTGGGTGATGATCGAGAGGTAAACGCCACTGACGCGGCTGCGGAACGCGAACCAGCCAAAGACAAAGGCCAGAAGGCCCGGCACGAACAGCGCCATCAGCGCGGCGAACCAGAACATGTCGAACCCCCACCAGAACCATGGCAGCTCCGTCCAGCCTAGAAAGACCATGAAATCCGGCACTTGCGCGTTGGCATAGACGCCGCGCGCGCCGATTTCGCGCATCAGGTGCATGCCCATCGCATAGCCGCCCAGCGCGAAAAAGGCGCCGTGCCCCAGCGAGAGGATCCCGGCATAGCCCCAGCACAGATCGAGCGCGACGGCGAGCAGCGCATAGCACAGATACTTGCCCAGAAGCGGGATCAGATAGGCTGGCAGGCTGAGCGGGCTGGAGCGGTCGAGCGTCGTCGCCAGCGGCACCAGCACGGTGACCAGAAACAGCGCCGCCAGAAACAGGCCAAGGCGCAGGTCAATCAGGCGTTTCATGGATCAACCCTCGACGGCTCGGCCACGCTGCGGAAAGAGGCCGCGCGGACGTTTCTGGATGAACAGTATGATGAAGATCAGGATCAGGATCTTTCCCAGCACGGCGCCGGCCCACGGCTCGAGCACCTTGTTGGCAATGCCAAGGCTGAGAGCGGCGGCCAGCGTGCCCCACAGGTTCCCCACCCCGCCGAACACCACGACCAGAAAGCTGTCGATGATATAGCCCTGCCCCAGGTTCGGGCTGACGTTGTCGATCTGGCTCAGCGCAACCCCGGCCAGACCGGCGATCCCGGCGCCCAGTCCGAAGGTCAGCGCATCGACCCGCCCGGTGCGGATGCCGACATTCGCCGCCATCGCGCGGTTCTGCGTGACCGCGCGCATCTGCAGGCCAAAGGCCGAATAGCGCATCGCCACCAGAAGCCCGGCAAAGACGGCAAAGGAAAAGATCACGATGGCCAGCCTTGATCCGGTGATGGTGAGTTCGCCGATCTGGAACGCGCCCGACATCCAGTTCGGCGTGCCGACCTCGCGGTTCGTGGGGCCGAAGATCGACCGCACCGCCTGTTGCAGGATCAGGCTGACGCCCCAGGTGGCCAGCAGCGTTTCCAGCGGGCGGCCGTAGAGATGGCGCACGACCCCGCGTTCAATGGCGACCCCGACCGCACCGACCACCAGAAAGGCCGTCGGCACGGCGATCGCCAGCGACCAGCCGAAATACTCCGGGGCGTAGGCGCGCAACGTCTGTTGCACGACAAAGGTGGTATAGGCGCCCAGCATCACCAGTTCGCCATGCGCCAGATTGATGACCCCCATCACGCCAAAGGTGATGGCCAGTCCGATTGCCGCCAGGAGCAGCACCGATCCCAGCGACAGGCCGAACCACAGCGTCTGCGCCTGCGACCACAGGGCGCGGCGGCGCTCGGCCTCGGCAAGGGCCTCGGCCACCGCGGCGGCCAGTTCGGGCTGGGCGGCGCTGCGGTGCGGCGCCAGCGCCGACTGCACCGCCAGCGCAGGACCCTGGGCAATCAGCGCCACGGCGGCCAGTTTGTCCTCGAGCGGGGCATCCGATCCCAGCACCGCCGCCGAGCGGGCGCGCAGCAAGGCCGCGCGGATCGCGGGAACGGTCTCGGCCTCGACCGCGCTCGACAGCGCCTCGATCTGTTCGGCGTCGGGCGAGCGGATCGCGGCCTCGGCGGCAGCCATGCGGCGGGCAGGATTGGGGTCGCGCAGGGTCAACAGGCCCAGCGCGGTGCGGATCGTGCGGCGCAGCCCGTTGTTGACGCGCACCGCCTCGCTGGACCGCGCCGCAACCGGGCCCAGCGCCTCGCCGGTCAGCACATCGATGCCGACCCGCGCATTGCGGCCCCCCGTCACGCGCATCAGCCGCCCGTCGGAATTTCGCACCTCCAGTTCGCCGTCCAGCAGCGCGTCCAGCACATCCGCCGCGCGAGGATCGCCCAGCGTGCCCAGTGCCGTCACCACCGCCGCACGGTCGTTGAAATTGCCCTGCGGCAGACGGGCGAGCAGCTCGTCAAAGGTCTGGGCCTGTGTCCCAAGGGGCAGGCACAACAGCAGGCAGAGCGTCAGAAGGCGCACAAGCATGGAAACCCCGGCTGGATCGAAAAAAGGGGGGGGCGGGAGAGGACGCCCCCCCGGGCGTCAGGTCACTGCGACCCGCCGCAAGTTCCCGTTTCGACGTTGAAGTTGCCGCACGACAGGGGCGCGCGCCAATCCGCGATCAGGCTGGCCGATTCCGGCAGGTGATCCGACCATTCGTCGCCCAGCACCAGACCCGAGGTTTCCCAGACCACCTCGAACTGGCCATCGGCCTGGATCTCGCCGATCAGCACCGGCTTGGTGATGTGGTGGTTGGCGCCCATGCTGGAAATTCCACCGGTCAGGTTCGGCACGGCCACGCCGATCATCGCGTCGATCACCGCGTCGGCGTCGGTGGTGCCCGCCGCCTCGACCGCCTGCACCCACATGTTGAAGCCGATGTAATGGGCCTCCATCGGGTCGTTGGTCACGCGGTCGGTGCTGCCGGTGAAGGCATGCCAGGCCTCGATGAACTCGGCGTTCTCGGGGGTGTCGACCGACATGAAATAGTTCCAGGCGGCGAGGTGACCGACCAGCGGGCCGGTGTCGATGCCGGCCAGTTCTTCCTCACCCACCGAAAAGGCGATGACCGGGATATCCTCGGCCGAAATGCCCTGCGCGGCAAGTTCGTTATAGAAGGGGACGTTGGCGTCGCCGTTGATCGTGCTGACCACGGCAGCCGGGCGCCCGGTCGAGCCGAATTCACGGATTTCCGACACGATGGTCTGCCAGTCGGAATGCCCGAAGGGGGTATAATTGATGATGATGTCCTCGGGCGCGACGCCCTGCGACAGCAGATAGGCTTCCAGGATCTGGTTGGTGGTGCGCGGATAGACGTAGTCGGTGCCCGCCAGATAGAAACGCTCGACCCCCTCGGCCAACAGATAATCCACCGCTGGGATCGCCTGCTGGTTCGGCGCCGCGCCGGTATAGAACACGTTACGCTGCGATTCCTGTCCTTCGTACTGGACCGGATAGAACAGGATCGAATTCAGCTCTTCGAACACCGGCAGCACGGATTTGCGGCTGACCGAGGTCCAGCAGCCGAACACCGCCGACACGCCCTGCCCCGCGACCAGTTCGCGCGCCAGTTCGGCGAAACGCGGCCAGTCCGAAGCCGGGTCGACCACGACAGCCTCCAGCGGGCGGCCCAGCACACCGCCGCGCGCGTTCTGCTGTTCGATCAGCATCAGCATCGCGTCGCGCAGGGTGGTTTCCGAAATCGCCATCGTCCCCGACAGCGAATGCAGGATGCCGATGCGGATCGGCTCGCCCGACTGGGCAAGGGCAGAGGTGGCGAACGACGCGCACAGGGCAGTGGTGAACAGCAGGTGCTTCATGAAGTATCCCTCGGTCTGGTTGCGGCCGGGCAGCGGGCCGGTGTGTTCTTTGGGTGTTCGATGCGGGGCCTTTGGCACCCGGGGCGGCCGTGCCACCCGAATCGAACGCTATCGCTGCACTGCCGCAAGAATCCCGCAAAACCCCGTGCTGCACCCGCAGCAAGCCTGAAACGCGCAATTCTTGTGCAGGTTTTTCGCGCTCCGCGGCATGCTTGGGCGTCAGCGCAGGCGCCGGGGCCCGGACCCATCACGAATCGTCAGCCAGAGGGCGGCAATGCCCGCATTCCAGACGCTTGTCAGACCGAATTTCCCTCTGGACAGTGCCCGAGGCCTCGCCTAAGAGACGTGCACCCGAAAGCGTCGCTTTCACCCGTGCCCGGGTAGCTCAGGGGTAGAGCAGTGGATTGAAAATCCTCGTGTCGGTGGTTCAAATCCGCCCCCGGGCACCATTTGACCCCCTGTGATCAGCAAGGCCGGTCGCGACCATGGTCGCGCAATTCCTCGTCTGGCACCACACCGGGGCGAGAAAGCACGCAGGCACGTCCGATGCCTCGCTTCGCTGGCAGTAACCGTCACTCGCCCGAAGTGAATCTCGAAAGGCCCTAGTGAGCCCGCCGTCTCAGCGGCAGGGCGCAGGCGACCCCGGCCAGCGCAACCGCCAGCATCACGGCCAGCATCGGTATCGCGCTGGTCCCGCCCTGCAGCAGGATGCCGGTCAACGACGAGAACGCCGCCGCAAAGGCGAACTGGAAGAACCCCACCCCGCCCGAGGCCGCCCCGGCCCGCCTCGGGTCACCGCCAAGCGATCCGGCCATGGCGTTGGGCATCATCAGGCCGCTGGCAAAGGTTGCGCCGCTCATGCTGCAAAACAGCAAGGGCGCCGAGCCGACCCCGGCCAGTTCCGAGACCAACGGCAGCGCGACCGAGACCACGACCAGCACCGAGCCAGCGATGACAAGCGTTTCGTTGCGGTACCGGTGGCCGATCCTGCTGGAGACGAGATTCCCTGTCGCGTAACCGATGGCGACCAGCGCAAACCACCGCCCGTATTGCGTGGGCGACATTCCTTCCAGCACCCCGGCGACATAGGGGCCGCCGACGACAAAGCTGTAGAACATCGCGGTGTTGAAGCAGATGCAGGCCCCGAACAGGCGAAAGTCACGGCTGCGCAGCAGGATGCCCAGATCGCGGAACACGCGCCGCACGGTGGCGGGATCGGCGCTGCGCGCCAGCGTTTCGGGAACGAACCGGACGGACAGGGCGGTGAGCAGCACCGCAAAGGCCGTCAGCGCCCAGAAGATCGCCTGCCAGCCGATTGTTTCGTAGATCCAGCCACCCAGCGCCGGCGCCAACATCGGCCCCATTGCGGCGCCCATCGCCAGATACCCCAGCATCCGGGCAATGGCCGAGCCGGAATAGAGGTCGCGCACAATGGCCCGCGCCAGCACGATACCCGCGCAGGCGCTGACCCCCTGCACGACCCGCAGGCCGATCAGCACCTCGATGCTGGGCGCCAGCGGGCACAGGATGCTGGCCGTTGCAAAGACGGCGAGGCCGGTCAGCAGAACCCGTCGACGGCCGAACTGATCCGCCATCGGGCCTACGACGATCTGCCCCACCCCATAGGCCAGGATGTAGAACGAGACGAGAAGCTGCACCCGCACGTAATCGGTGTCGAAGGACCGGGCGATGGACGGCAGGGCGGGCACCGCCAGATGGATCGCCAGGGGTCCCACCACCCCCAGACAGACCAGCAGCGCGATCGGCACCTCGGCGGACCCGCGGGGCTTCGGGTCTGGATCCGGAGGGAGCATGGACAAGGCGCGGACCGCAGGCTCAGCCGCGCAGGACAGAGGTGGATCGGCGCGCGCGGAAAGCGCCCCAGAAGCCCCAGACCAGCAAGGCCGCAGTGGCCAGCAGGATCGCCCCGCTGATCGGCCGTTCAAGGAAGATCATGGCGTCACCCCGCGAGACCAGCATCGCGCGGCGGAAATGTTCCTCCATCATCGGGCCCAGCACGAAACCCAGCAGCAGCGGGGCCGCCGGGAAACCGAAAATGCGCATCGCATAGCCGACAAGCCCGAAGAAGACGATGAGCCAGACATCGAAGGTGCTGTTGTGGACGCTGTAGGTTCCGATGCAGATCAGGACGATCACGGCCGGCACCAGCAAGCGGTAGGGGACCAGCAGCAGTCTCACCCAGATGCTGATGAGAGGGATGTTCAGGATGATCAGGAACAGGCTGCCGATCCACATGCTCATCACCAGCCCCCAGAAAAGCTGGGGTTCGCTGGTCATCAACAGGGGGCCGGGGGCGATGCCGTGGATCATCAGCGCGCCCAGCATCAGGGCCATTGTCGGGCTGCCGGGTATGCCCAGTGAGAGGGTGGGGATGAAGGCGGTCTGATCGGCGGCATTGTTGGCCGCTTCCGGGGCGACCACGCCCTCGACCGCGCCCTTGCCAAAACGGGACGGGTCGCGGGCCATGCGAATCTCCATCGCATAGGCCATGAAAGCCGCGATGGACGGTCCGGTGCCCGGCAGCGCGCCAAAGATGGCGCCGATGCCGCTGCCCCTCAGCATCGGCAGGACCGAGCGTCGCACCTCGCCCGGTGCCGGTTTCATCGAGCGCAACGAGACGCTGTGCGCCTCGACCCGCTTTGCTTCGGTCGATCGGAGGCTGGAAATCACCTCGGCGACGCCAAAGATGCCCATGGCCAGGGCGATCAGGCTGATACCGTCGGCCAGTTCCAGAAAGCCGAAGTTGAAGCGGAAGATGCCGGTATAGACATCCGAGCCGACGCAACCAAAGGCGATGCCCAGCACGACCATCGCCAGCCCCTTGATGGCCGAGCCGTGCGAAATCGTCGTGGCGGCAACCAGGCCCAGGAC
>CALEZJ010000546.1 GCA_937927885.1 uncultured Paracoccaceae bacterium
CTTCTGGGCGGAGCCGAGCCGCATCGGCGGCTGGATGAGGCCGCGCGCGACTATCTGGCCGAGGTGCGGCAGGTGCAGCCCGAGGGGCCCTATCTGATCGGCGGGTTTTCAGGCGGGGGGCTGACGGCGCTGGAGATGGCGCGGCAGTTGCAGGCGGCGGGGCAGGAGGTGCGGCTGCTGACACTGCTGGACACGCCGGTGCCGATGCGCCCGCATCTGACGCGCGCCGACAAGGCGATGATCAAGCTGCACGAGTTCCGCCGCAAGGGGCCGGGGTATCTGCGCGAATGGCTGGAAAACCGCCGCGCCTGGAAGGAAGAGCTGGCGCAACGCGGCGACGAGGGCGCCGAGACGGGCGGGTTCCACAACCGCGCCATCGAGGCCGCATTCCGCGACGCCTTGCCGCATGTGGCGATGGCCGAATACCGCGGGCCGGTGGCGCTGTTCCGCCCCTGGATCGGCACTGGAGGGTGACGGGCGGGCGCTGGGTGAGCCGGGCCAAGGAATATGTGCTGCCCGACAACGACTGGTCGCGCTGGATGCCGGATCTGGGCGTGCATGAGGTGCCGGGCGACCATGACAGCATGGTGCTGGAACCGAACGTGCGGGTGATGGTGGCGAAACTGCGCGCGCTGATCGCGGAGGGCGAGGAATGAGCAGCGTCCATTGCGTGATCCTGAACTGGCGCACGGCCGAGATGACGAAGCGCGCCGTCGAGGCGGCGCTGGTCGCGATGGAGGGGATCGAGGGCGCCATCACGGTTGTGGACAACGACAGCCGGGATGGCAGTTTCGAGGCGCTGTCGGCGGTGGGCTGGCCGCGCGTGCGGGTGCTGCAATCGGGGCGCAACGGGGGATACGGCGCGGGGAACAACCACGGCATCCGCGCCGGGCTGCCGGACGGGACGCAGCCGGATTATGTCTATATCCTGAACTCGGACGCCTTTCCGGCACCAGATGCGATCCGGATGCTGGTGGCCTATCTGGACGCCCATCCCGAGGCCGGTTTTGCGGGAAGCCATATCCACGGCCCCGAGGGCGAGCCGCATACGACCGCGTTCAGGTTCCCCTCGATCGCCAGCGAATTCGAGGGGGCGGCGCAGACGGGGCCGATCTCGCGCCTGCTGCGGCGGCATATCGTGGCGCCCCCCTTGCCGCAGGTGACAACGCGGGTCGACTGGGTCGCCGGGGCCAGCGTGCTGATGCGCCGCAGCATGCTGGATGCCATCGGACTGTTTGACGAGGTGTTTTTCCTGTATTTCGAGGAGACCGACCTGTTCCTGCGCGGCGCGCGGGCCGGGTGGCAGGCGGTCTATGTGGTGGAAAGCCGCGTGATGCATATCGGATCGGTCAGCACGGGGATGAAGGAATGGCGGCGCGTGCCGGCCTACTGGTTCGCCTCGCGTCGGCATTATTTCGAAAAGAACCATGGGCGGGTCTATGCGCTGGCGGCGCTGGGCGCGCATGTGGCGGGTCTGGGCATCCATGGGCTGCGGGTGCTGGTCGGGCGCAAGAAGCCCCATACTCCGCCATATTTTTTCCGCGATCTTGTGAAACACAGTCTGGGAACGCGCCGACCCCAGGAGAGTTAGGATGACCCCGTTTTCATGTGTGCTGATCGGCAATGAATCGCTGCTGGTCGAATGCGCCAAGGTCCTGCTGCGGCGAGGCCATGCGGTCCATGCCGTCGCCAGCCGCAACGCCGAGGTGATCGCCTGGGCCGAGGGCGCGGGCCTGACCGTGGTCGCGCCGGGCAAGGGGATCGAGGAGCGGATCACCGGCGGGTTCGACTGGCTTTTGTCGATCGCCAACCTGTCGCTGCTGCCCGAAGCGCTGATCGCACGCGCGCGAATGGGCGCGGTGAATTTCCACGACGGCCCGCTGCCGCGCTATGCCGGGCTGAATGCGCCGGTCTGGGCAAAGCTGAACGGCGAGACCCGTCACGCGGTGACCTGGCACCGGATCGAGGCCGGGATCGACGAGGGCCGCATCCTGGAGCAGGCGGCGTTCGAGATTTCGGACGACGACACGGCCTTTTCGCTGAACGCGCGCGCCTATGCGGCGGCGATCGAGAGTTTTCCGGCCGTCATGGCGGCGATGGAGCGCGGCGAGGCCGGACGCCCGCAGGACCTGTCGCAGCGCAGCCTGTTCTTGCGCGATGACCGCCCGGCGATGGCAGCACGGCTGGATTTCCGCCGTCCAGTGGCCGATCTGGTGCGACTGGTGCGGGGGCTGGATCACGGCGGGTATTGGAACCCGTTGGCGCTGCCAAAGATCGAGACCGCGCGGGGGGTGTTTGCGGTCGGTCAGGCCGAATCCGTGCCGGGGCAGGGTGTGCCGGGGCAGGTTCTGGTGGCAGGCGACGAGCCCGTGGTGGCCTGCGCGGATGGCGCGGTGCGGCTGTCGGGGCTGACCTGCCTGGGCGGATTGCCGGTGCGCGATGCGGTGACGGCGGGCGAGGTGCTGGCGGCGCCGGGCCCTGTCCTGACCGAGGTGCTGGCGGCAGTGGTTTCCGGCGACCGGGTCTGGCGCAAGGCGTTGAAGGAATTCACGCCTGCCGAACTGGTTGGCACGGGGCAGGGTGGGGGCGAAAGGGACTTGGGCACCGTGGACCCCGTGCAGGCGGTAGCGGTGATGGCGGCCTATGTTCCGGGCGGATGGGCGCTGATGACCGGGGCGACAGCGCGCCTCCATCAGGCCGCGCCGGGCTATGTGGCGGGCTGGGTGCCGATGGCGATTGCGGGCCAGACCGTCGCCGACAAGGCGGGCTCGGCGCGGGCCGCGCTGGCACTGGCCGAGGCGCATCCCTCCTATGCCAGCGACCTGATCGGGCGCGACCCGGCGCTGATGCCGGTCAAGACCCCGGCGCTGGGCCTGTCGCTGACCGGCGAGCGGATCGCGGGAACGGCGCTGTGCCTTGTCCAGGGCGCTGACGGGCTGCGGCTGGTGGCCGATCCGGCACAGGTGGACGCGGCGACGCTGGATCTGTTCGCGGCCCGGATCGCCGAGGTCACCGACGGGTCGGACCTGCTTTGCAGCACCGATCGCGCGGTTCTGGCGCGGCTGAACGATACGGCGACGGCGTTCGACAATCGCACACTGACCGCGCTGTTTCAGGATCAGGTCGCGCGCACGCCCGGTGCCACCGCGCTGGTGTTCGAGGGGCAAAGCCTGACCTATGCGCAACTGAACGCCCGCGCCAATCAGGTGGCGCATGTGCTGCGGGGGATGGGGGTGGGGCCGGATGTGCCGGTCGCCCTGTGCACGCGCCGGTCGCCCGATCTGCTGGTGGGCGCGCTGGGCATCCTGAAGGCGGGTGGCGCCTATGTGCCGATGGACCCGTCCTATCCGGCCGAGCGTCTGGCGCATTTCCTGACCGACAGCGCGGCGCCGGTGGTGGTGACGCAATCGGGGCTGGTGGATGCGCTGCCGCCGCATGCGGCCGAACTGCTGGTGCTGGACACGGACACGCGGCTGGCATCGGCGCCCCAGACAAACCCGGAGGGCGGGGCCACACCGGAGAACCTCGCGTATCTCATCTACACCTCGGGCTCGACGGGTCTGCCGAAGGGCGTGATGGTCGAACACCGCAATGTCGCCAATTTCTTTGCCGGGATGGATGCGCGCATCGATCACGCGGCGGGGTCGGTCTGGCTGGCGGTCACTTCGTTGAGTTTTGACATTTCGGTGCTGGAACTGTTCTGGACGCTGTCGCGGGGGTTCACGCTGGTGCTGACCTCGGACGAGGACCGGATGATGGTTTCGGGCGGGTCGCTGGCGATCAGCGAAAAGCCGATGGAGTTCAGCCTGTTCTACTGGGGCAACGATGATGGCCCGGGCCCGCGCAAATACGAATTGCTGCTGGAAGGGGCGAAATTCGCCGATACCCACGGGTTCAAGGCGGTCTGGACCCCCGAACGCCATTTCCACGCCTTTGGCGGCCCTTATCCGAATCCCTCGGTGACCGGCGCGGCGGTTGCGGCGGTGACGAAGAACATCGACGTGCGCTCGGGCAGCGTGGTGGCGCCGCTGCATCACCCGCTGAGGATCGCCGAGGAATGGGCGGTCATCGACAACCTGACCAACGGGCGTGCCGGGCTGGGGATCGCCAGCGGCTGGCATCCGGTCGATTTCGTGCTGCGGCCCGAGAATGCCCCGCCGAACAACAAGGCGGCGATGTTCGACACGATCGACAAGGTCCGGCGCCTGTGGCGCGGCGAGGAGGTGGCGTTTGACCGCGGCAATGGCGAGATGGTCCCGGTGCAATCGTTGCCCCGTCCGGTGTCGAAGGAACTGCCGCTGTGGCTGACGATTGCCGGCAACCCCGACACCTGGCGCGAAGCGGGCGAGATCGGCGCCAATGTGCTGACGCATCTTCTGGGCCAGTCCATCGACGAGGTCGCGGGCAAGATCCGGATCTATCACGAGGCTTTGCGCAAGGCCGGGCATGATCCGAAGGATTTCGCCGTCACGCTGATGCTGCATTCCTATGTGGCCCGCACGCGCGAGATTGCCCGCGAAACGGCGCGCGGACCGATGAAGTCGTATCTTCTGGCCGCCGCCGGACTGGTCAAGCAATACGCCTGGGCCTTCCCCGCGTTCAAGAAACCGAAGGGCGTGTCGAATCCGATGGATATCGATCTGCGCACCCTCAGCCAGGATGAGGTGGACGGCATTCTCGACTATGCCTTCAACCGGTATTTCGAGGAATCCGGTCTCTTTGGCACCGTCGAGGATTGCCTGCGCCGGGTTGAGCATCTGAAGACCATCGGCGTGACCGAGATCGGCTGCCTGATCGATTACGGCATTCCGACCAACCTCGTGCTGGAGGGACTTTTTCCGCTGGCCGAGGTGGTCAGGCGCGCCAATGCGCCCAGCACGCTGGCGCCGGACGATTTCTCGCTGGCGGCGCAGATCCAGCGGCACGGCGTGACGCATCTGCAATGCACGCCCTCGATGGCGCGCATGTTGACCAGCAATGACGAGGCCCGCGCCGCCTTGTCACACGTGAAACATCTGCTGATCGGCGGCGAGGCGCTGCCCGGGGCGCTGGCGGCGGATCTGGCCGCCATCACCGGGGCGCCGGTCCAGAACATGTATGGACCGACCGAGACCACGATCTGGTCGACCAGTGCGCTGTCGCGCGGTGGCGAAGGGGTGGTGGGGATCGGCACGCCGATTGCCAATACCTCGCTGCATGTGCTGGACGCCGATCAGCGCCCGGTCCCGTTGGGACAGGAAGGCGAATTGTGGATCGGCGGCGCCGGGGTGACGCGCGGCTATTGGCGGCGCGAGGCGCTGACCGCGGAGCGCTTTGTCCGGATCGGTGGCGAGCGGCTTTATCGCACCGGCGATCTGGTGCGGGTGCGGGCGGATGGCGGGATCGACTTCCTCGGCCGGGCGGATCACCAGGTGAAGATCCGCGGCTATCGGATCGAACTGGGCGAGATCGAGAGCGTGCTGGACACCCTGCCCGGCGTCATCCAGAGCGTGGTGATCGCGCGCGAGGATCAGCCGGGCGACGTGCGGCTGGTGGCCTATGTCACCGGCTCGGCCGATGGGTCGATGTTGAAAGCGGTGCTGGCCGAGAGGCTTCCCGCGCATATGGTTCCGGCGCATGTGCTGCGGCTGGACAGTTTCCCGCTGACGCCCAACAAGAAGATCGACCGCAAGGCCCTGCCCGCGCCCGGACTGGTGCGCGCCGCGGTGATCGCGCCGCCGCTGGCCGCCAATGCCGGCGACACGCTGACCCGGATTGCCGCAGTCTGGCGGCACGTTCTGGGGCTGGCCGAGGTCAAGCCGGGCGACAACTTTTTCCAGCTCGGCGGCCATTCGTTGCTGGCAGTGCAGGCGCATCGCGAAATCCGCGAGGTTTTGGGCCTGCCCGGACTGTCGATCACCGACGTGTTCCGCTTTCCGGTGCTGTCGGCGCTGGCCGGGCATATCGACAGCCGCCTGCGGCCCAGCGCGCCAACGCCGGAAACCCCGGTCGATGACGGCGCCGCGCGCGAGCGTCAGGATGCGATGTCGCGCCGCCGGATGATGCGGGCGGAACGGCTGGGCAAGACCGGGTGAGCGACGCGCTGTCATCGCTGGCGCGGCGCCTCACAGGGGGGCTGTGCGGCATCGGGGTGGTGGCGGTGGCCAAGGGCGACCCCGAGGCGCTGCCCGAGGTCGAACGTCTGGCCATTGCCCGGGCGGTCCCGCAACGCCAAAGGGAATTCGCGGCGGGGCGTCAGGCTGCGCGTCTCGCCATGCGACAGCCGCTTTCCCTGCCGATGAGCGCTGACCGCGCGCCGGTCTGGCCTGCGGGCTGGGTCGGGTCGATCAGCCATGCCGGACCCTGGGCCATCGCGGCCATGTCGCGCGAGGTGCGAATGGTGGGGATCGACCTGGAACAGGATC
The DNA here is from genome assembly GCA_937927885.1 of uncultured Paracoccaceae bacterium. Taxonomy (GTDB): domain Bacteria; phylum Pseudomonadota; class Alphaproteobacteria; order Rhodobacterales; family Rhodobacteraceae; genus Pararhodobacter. The sequence continues at coordinate 6,405 of CALEZJ010000546.1, forward strand.
AGGACCTGCCTGCCGAGGTCCTGAACACGGTTCTGACCGGGGGCGAGTTGGCGAGGCTGGCCGATCTGCGTCAGGCGCGGCTGATCTTTGCCATCAAGGAGGCGGCCTACAAGGCGCAGTATCCGGTGACCCGCCAGCTTTTTGGTTTTGAGGTCTTCGAGGTTCGGCTGGAGGGCGACGGGTTCGACGCCGTGTTTCAGGACGACATCGGCCCGTTTCGCCGGGGCGAGACCCTGTCCGGCCTATTCGGACGTGCCGAGGGGCTGGTTCTGGCCGCGGTCACCCGCTGACCACCGCGCCGCCGCCCGCCCCGCCCAGCGCCCGGTCGCCAGACAGGCGGTCAGCAGATAGCCGCCTGTCGGCGCTTCCCAGTCCAGCATCTCGCCCGCCGCGAACACACCGGGAAGGGCGCGCAGCATCAGGTCG
>CALEZJ010000547.1 GCA_937927885.1 uncultured Paracoccaceae bacterium
GTGTCTATGGCGCCAGCGGCGAGGTCATTGCCCGCCTGCACGAGGCCACGCCTGCCGTGATCGAACTGGCCCTTGCCTCGGCCGAGCGGGCGCAATCCGACTGGGGCGCACTGCGCCCTGTCGAGCGTGGCCGCGTCCTGCGCCGCGCCGCGGATCTGATCCGTGCGCGCAACCGCGACCTGTCAGTTCTGGAAACCCTCGACACCGGAAAACCGCTGCAGGAGACGCTGGTGGCCGACGCCACCTCGGGTGCAGATGCGCTCGAGTATTTCGCCGGTTTTGCAGCCACGGTTACCGGTCAGACAATTCCGCTGGGGGGCGATTTCGTCTATACCCTGCGCGAGCCGCTGGGGGTTTGTGTCGGTATCGGGGCGTGGAACTATCCTACCCAGATCGCTTGCTGGAAGGCCGCGCCTGCGCTGGCTTTCGGCAATGCAATGGTGTTCAAGCCCTCCGAGGTGACACCTCTGGGTGCGCTGAAGCTTGCCGAGATCCTGATCGAGGCGGGGGCCCCGCCGGGCATTTTCAATGTGGTCCAAGGGCACGGCACGGTCGGCGCGGCACTGGTGAGCGATGTGCGCGTGGCCAAGGTCAGCCTGACGGGCTCGGTGGCGACCGGGAGGCGGGTCTATGCCGCCGCTGCCGAGGGAATCCGGCATGTGACGATGGAACTGGGCGGCAAGTCGCCGCTGGTGATCTTTGAGGACGCCTGCCTCGAGGACGCGGTGAGCGCCGCAATGCTGGGGAATTTCTATTCCTCCGGGCAGATATGCTCGAACGGGACGCGAGTTTTCGTGCAACAGGCGCTGGTGGAGCCGTTCCTCGCCCGCCTCAAGGCGCGGACCGAGGCGATCATCATCGGCGATCCGCTGGACGAGACGACGCAAATGGGACCTTTGGTCACGGCCGCGCAACTCGAAAAGGTCATGAGCTTTGTCGAGGGTGGCCTGCGCGAGGGGGCGCGGCTGGTAACGGGCGGCGCCCGGCTGAACCGGCCGGGCAATTTCATGCAGCCCACGGTATTTGCCGATGTGACCGACACGATGACCCTTGCGCGCGAGGAGATCTTCGGTCCGGTGATGGCCGTGCTGCCCTTTGCGTCCGAAGCCGAGGTGATCGCACGCGCCAATGCCACCGAATTCGGTCTGGCCGCAGGCGTGTTCACCGCCGATCTCGCCCGTGCGCACCGGGTGATCGGTCAGTTGCGGGCGGGAACCTGCTGGATCAATGCCTACAACCTGACACCGGTCGAGGCCCCGTTCGGCGGGACGCGCCTTTCGGGCGTCGGGCGCGAGAATGGGCATGCCGCGCTGGACCACTACACGCAGATCAAGTCGGTCTATGTGGGGACCCGGCCGGTGCAGGCGCCGTACTGACAGGCCGGGCACCGGAAATGGCGCCAGCAAGCGCACGGCGTGGGGCTGGGCGGACAGTTCGGGCGACGCGCCCGTGGAGTGACGATGATGCAAGCGGATTTCGTGATCATTGGGGCGGGTTCGGGTGGCTCGGCAGTGGCCTTCCGGCTGGCCGAGGCAGGACACTCGGTCATCGTGATCGAGTTTGGCGGAACCGATGCCGGGCCGTTCATCCAGATGCCCGGGGCGCTGAGCTATCCGATGAACATGGCACGCTACGACTGGGGTCTGCGCACCGAGCCCGAGCCAGGGCTGGGAGGCCGGGTTCTGGCCACGCCGCGCGGCAAGGTCATCGGCGGCTCCTCCAGCATCAACGGGATGGTTTATGTGCGCGGCCATGCGCGCGACTATGATTATTGGGCCGAACAAGGCGCGACCGGATGGTCCTTTGCCGATGTCTTGCCCTATTTTCGCCGGATGGAGACCTGGCACGGCGAAAGCGACGCCGGGGGCGGTGCCGAGTGGCGCGGGAAGGATGGACCGCTCCATGTGACGCGTGGAAGCCGGTCGAACCCGTTGTTTGACGCTTTCGTCGAGGCCGGGAAGCAGGCGGGCTATCCGGTTACGCACGACTACAACGGTGCGCAGCAGGAAGGTTTTGGCGCGATGGAGGCCACGATTCACCGTGGTGAACGCTGGTCTGCCGCCAAGGCCTATCTGAAACCTGCGATGCGTAGCGGGCGGGTGCGGTTGGTGCGCGGCCTTGCGGCCCGCATCGTGATCGAGTCCGGATGTGCGACCGGGGTTGCCCTTGCGGATGGACGGCTGATTACCGCCCGTCGGGAAGTGGTCCTGGCAGCGTCTTCGCTCAACACACCCAAGTTGTTGATGCTGTCCGGCATAGGTCCCGCAGGGCATCTGGCCGAGCATGGGATTCCCGTCGTCGCCCATCGGCCCGGGGTGGGAGAGAACTTGCAGGATCACCTCGAACTCTACCTCCAGTTTGCGACCAGGGATCCGATCTCGCTTTACAAGTACTGGAACCTCTGGGGAAAGGCCTGGGTCGGGGCACAATGGCTGTTGATGGGGCGGGGGCCCGGAGCCTCGAACCAGTTCGAAAGCTGCGGGTTCATCCGGTCGGCCGCAGGAGTCGATTACCCCGACATCCAGTTCCACTTCCTGCCTATCGCCGTGCGCTATGACGGCAAGGCAGTGGCTGACGGCCACGGCTTCCAGGCGCATGTCGGGCCCATGCGCTCGAAGTCCCGCGGGACGGTTCGCTTGCGGTCCGCCGATCCGACGGACAATCCGGTCATTCGGTTCAACTACATGTCGCACCCCGATGATTGGGTCGAGTTTCGTGCCTGCATTCGGCTCACGCGCGAGATCATGGGTCAACCTGCCATGGACAGGTTAACCAGCCATGAGATTCAGCCAGGCTTGGGCGTGCAGAGTGATTCAGAACTGGATGATTTCATCGGCCAACATGCCGAGTCGGCCTATCATCCCTGCGGGACCGCGCGAATGGGCCGACATGACGACCCGATGGCCGTTGTGGACCCCGAAGGCCGCGTGATCGGGGTGAGGGGATTGCGGGTCGCCTACTCGTCGATCTTTCCAAGGATCACGAACGGAAATCTTAATGCGCCCTCAATCTTGGTGGGCGAAAAGATTGCGGACCATATCCTGGGTCGCGTCCCCCTTGCCGCGCAAAATCTGGAGCCATGGGTGCATCCGGACTGGCAGGCCGTGCAGCGTTAACCCGCTTATCCGACCTCACTCGCCGCTCAGGGTCGCGCCGACTAATCCGGCTGGAGGTTGGGGATTTGTTCACTTATTTGCTCCCATTCTTACTCGAACCGCGCTCGCGGATGTCCGGGAGGCCCCGCGGGTCGTTGACGGAGATACACTGGAG
>CALEZJ010000548.1 GCA_937927885.1 uncultured Paracoccaceae bacterium
CATCTGCGCGACGATCACCGCGTTTTCATCCAGGGCCCTCTGCATCAGCGCGCGTTCCTCGGGGTCGATCTCGTCGCCTTGCGCCAGCCGCTCGTCCAATGTGCCGTAGCCCGACACATCCAGCGGCGCGAGGTCGGCCTGCTTGAGGATGGCCACGGTTTCCCGCACCGCCTCGGCCTCGTCAACCCCGGAAGCGTAGCACAGCAGCGCGGCACCGGTGCTGCCCGCGGGCAGGCCGTCGCCCTTGCTGCGGCCCACCTCGACCAGCAGCGTATACACCTGCTGCCTGCGTTTTTCCCTGTCCGCCATCGCATCACCTCGTTGCCGCAGGGGTCGCAGGAAACCGCGCCGCCTGCAAGGGGGCTTGCCCGCTCAGCCTCCCATCCGCTGGCGAATCCGTCGGGCCAGGTCCTCGGCCCAGTCGCGGTAGATCGCCGGGCCGGGGTGGAACCCGTCGCCCGCCATTGCCACCGGGTCGAGCGCAGCCGCGTCAAAGGGCAGATGCAGGCAGGTCGGCGTCGCCGCCGCCGCCAGCGCCCTGTCCAGCGAGCGCGCCTGCGCCCCCAGCACATCGCGCAGGGGTCGCGGCAGGGCGGGAAACCGCTCCATCGGCGGGACACCGGCGCGCAGATGCAGCCGCACGCCGAACCGGTCTTGCAGCAACCTGGCCAGATCGGCCTGCCACCGGGCAAACGAGGCCGGTGACACCTGGCGGAGGACGTCATTGACGCCCAGAGCGGTGACGGCCACGTCAAAACCCTGAACCGGCAGCGCCGCCAACAGGGCCAGCGCGTCGCGGCTGGTGTGGCCGCTGGTGGCGTGCAATTGCCAGTCCACCCGGTAGGCACTGCCCAGCGCGGCCACCAGCCGCCCCGCCAGCGCCTGATCCTGATGCGCCACCCCCACGCCGGCCGCCGAGGAATCGCCCGCGATCAGCAACCGCAGCATCGGCCCCTGCCCGTTGACGCCCGCGCGCGCGCCCGCGGCCTCGGGCAGCACCGGCACCCGTCGCCGCACCGCCATTGCCTGCACCAGCAGGACCGGCGACAGGATCACCCGGACCGCGGGATGGCCCAGCACCTCAGTCGCGCAACAGCTCGTTGATCGAGGTTTTCGACCGGGTCTGCGCGTCGACCCGCTTGACGATCACCGCGCAATAGAGGTTCACGCCACCTTTCGACGGCATCGACCCCGCCACCACCACCGACCCTGCGGGTACCTCGCCATACATCACGGCCCCGGTCTCGCGGTCCACGATCTTGGTCGACTTGCCGATGAACACGCCCATGCCCAGCACCGAGCCCTCGCGCACGATGCAGCCCTCGACCACCTCGGAACGCGCGCCGATAAAGCAATTGTCCTCGATGATCGTCGGCCCGGCCTGCATCGGCTCCAGCACGCCGCCGATGCCGACGCCGCCCGACAGATGCACGTTCTTGCCGATCTGCGCGCAGGATCCGACCGTGGCCCAGGTGTCGACCATGGTGCCGCTGTCGACATAGGCGCCGAGGTTGACGAACGAGGGCATCAGCACCACGCCCGGCGCGATATAGGCCGAGCGGCGCACGATGCAGTTTGGCACGGCACGGAACCCGGCCGCGCGCCACTGGTTTTCGCCCCAGCCCGCGAACTTGCTGTCGACCTTGTCCCACCAGCCGCCGCCCTGCGGGCCGCCGGCGTGGGGTTCCATGTCCTTGATCCGAAAGCCCAAAAGCACGGCCTTCTTGGCCCATTGGTTGACATGCCAATCCGCACCGCGCTTTTCCGCCACCCGCAAGCTGCCTGAATCGAGCGCCTCCAGCGTGGCCTCGATGGCCTCGCGCGCCTCGCCCCTCGTCGCGGGGGTGATCCCGTCCCGCGCCTCCCAGGCGGCTTCGATGGCGGATTCGAGTGCGGCGTTCGACATGGGCATCCCTCCGGTTTCCTGCCCCGCCCTATAGCGGGCGACGGGCGGCATCACAATGTTCAGCTTCCGCAAGTGCAGGATCTGGCGGCGCCCCGGGTCAGACCGGCTCGGGCGCCAGATTGGCGCCGCACAGCAGCACCGCGACCGTTTCGCCCGGGGCGGGCACATAGGCACCCGAGATCAGCGCGGCCAGCGCCGTCGCGCCGGCGGGTTCGACCAGCAGGCGGGCCTCGTGCCACAAGAGCCGCTGCGCGTCGAGAATGGCCGCGTCGGTCACGAGGACGCTGGTCAACCCGGACTGCCGTGCCAGCGAAAAGCAGATCTCGCCGATGCGCCGGGCGCCCAGCGCGTTGGCGGCGACGCCCGAGACCTCGACATCCACAGGCGCTCCTGCCGCCAGGGCCGCATTCAGGGCCGAGGCGGTGACCGGCTCGACCCCGACCAGCTTGCGCCGCCCGCCCAGCCAGGCCATGGCGCCGCCGATCAATCCGCCGCCGCCGACGGCGATCAGGACCGTATCCGCCTCCAGCCCCTGCGATTCCCATTCGCGCAGGCAGGTGCCCTGCCCCGCCACCGTTTCCGGGCTGTCGTAGGCGTGCACCTGCATCGCGCCGGTGGCGCGCTCATAGGCCAGGGCTGCGGCGAGGGCCTCGGCATAGGTGCCGGGCACCACCGTGAGGGCCGCGCCGGCCCGTTCGATCAGGGCGATCTTGGCCGGGCCGGCGATCTCGGGCACGAAGATTCGCGCCGGGATCCCCAGCCGCGCCGCCGCATAGGCGACTGCCGCCCCGTGGTTCCCCCCCGAGGCCGCCACCACACCCCCCTTCGGCACCGGGCCCTTGATCAGCGCGTTGAACGCGCCTCGGGCCTTGAAGGTTCCGGTGTGCTGGAGCTGTTCCATCTTGATTTCAAGACCGTGCTTCCCGATCTGAAGACTCGTCACCGGTGTTCTGCGCACATGGCCTTCGATGCGTGCGGCGGCGGCCTCGATCTCTGCGTGCCAGTTCATCCGGGTCTCCTGTCTTGCGCCACTGGTCTCGGGGGCCGCGCAACGATAGGCAGGGGCGAGCAGGACGGAAAGGACCAACCGCATGACCGACAGCCGCAGCCATCTGTTTCGCGACAGCCAGCAGGATATCGCCACGGCGCGCCAGATCCCCGCGACGCCGCAGACCCTGTCGCCGACCTACCGGCTGGCCTTTGCCGATCCGGACTTCCTGACCCGTGACGAATTGCGTCCGGTCCGGCTGCAACTGGAACTGCTCAAACCCGAAATGGCGATGAACGAGGCGGGGGTCACCTCGACGGTTGTGCTGTTTGGCGGCGCGCGCATCCCCGCGCCGGAACGGCGAGAGGCCGCGCGCACACCGATCCTGGCCGATCTGTCGCGCTATTACGACGAGGCGCGCCGCTTTGCCCGGGCGATCACCGAGGTTTCGCTGGCCGCGGGCGGGCAGGAGTACGTCGTGGCGACCGGCGGCGGGCCGGGGGTGATGGAGGCGGGCAACCGTGGCGCGGCCGAGGCCGGGGGCAAGTCGATCGGCCTGAACATCGTCCTGCCCCACGAACAGGCGCCGAACGCCTGGGTGACGCCGGAACTCAGTTTCAATTTTCACTATTTTGCCATCCGCAAGATGCATTTCCTGATGCGCGCGCGGGCGGTTGCGGTGTTCCCGGGCGGTTTCGGCACGCTCGACGAATTGTTCGAGACGCTGACCCTGATCCAGACCGGACGCATGCGCCGCGTGCCGTTCCTGCTGTTCGGCCGCAGTTTCTGGGAACGGGTGATCGACTGGACGTATCTGGTGGACGCCGGCACGATCGCCGAGTCGGACATCGCGCTGTTTCGCTATGTCGAGACAGCCGACGAGGCGATGGCGGTCATGCGCGAATGGAACGCCCCCGCCCCCGATCAGGGCTGACCGGGGCGATCACAGGGGCGGACGGTCACGGGGCGGACGGTCACAGCGCGGTCGTTCGTATCGGGATGACCGATCCCCAGCCCGCGGGCTTGCGCCGACCCCGTTCCCCGACCAACCGGCCAAGAGCGCTGCGCAGCCGTTCGAGCTGTAGCGGCTTGGTCAGGCAATCGTCGAACCCGGCCTGCAGATAGCTTTCGACCTGATGCGACATCGCATTGGCGGTAAAGGCGATCACCGGCAGCCGCGGGGGAGGGGCGCGCGTGCCCGGCTGGGCGGCGCGCGCCGCTTCGCGGGCGCGGATTTCGCGCATGACCGAAACCCCGTCGAGGTCGGGCATGGAAATGTCCAGGATGACAACGTCAAAGGTCTCGGCCTCGTACGAGGCCAGCGCGGCCGTGCCGTCCGGGACAAGCACCGCGGCAATCCCCATCTGCCCCATCATCGCGCCCAGAATCATCCGGTTGGTCCGGTTGTCATCGGCGGCCAGCACCCGAAGTCCCTGCATGTCGGGCAGGTCCGGGGCCACGGCGGCGACCGTTTGCGACACTTCGGGCAGGTCGGTGATGGCGAGGGGAAGGTCGACCACAACCTCGGTCCCGAGACCGAGCGTCGAATCGAGCGTGACATGCCCCCCCATCATTTCACACAGCCGTCGCACGATCGGCATGCCCAGCCCGGTGCCGCCAAATCGCCGGGCGATCGAACTGTCCGCCTGACCGAATTCCTCGAAGACCTGGGCGCGTTGCGCCTCGGTCATGCCGATCCCGGTGTCGCGCACCCGAATCACCATGTGATCGGCCTCGGTGCAGTCGAGATCGACCCGCACCGACCCGCTTTCGGTGAACTTGACCGCATTCGAGATCACATTGTGCATGATCTGCAGCAGCCGGTGCGGATCCCCCATCCGCGCGCTCTGCCCGTCGCCGTGCAGCAGGACCGAGAACGAGATCTTGCGCTCGGAGGCCTTCAGCGTGTGCACGGAATCGATCCGGTGGGCGAGGTCAGCGGGCACGAAAGGCACCATCTCGAGTTCGAGCAGATCGGCCTCGATCTTTGACATGTCGAGCAAGTCATTGATGATGCTGAGAAGCAGAGCGCCCGAATCATGCATGACCGTGACCATGCGGCGCTGGTCGGGATCGGTGATCAGCCGTTCCAGCACCTCGGCCACGCCAAGAACCCCGTTCAGCGGGGTGCGCATCTCGTGGCTCATCTTGGCGAGGAAGTTGGACTTGGCGGCATTGGCGCGACGTGCCTCTTCCAGGGCGTCCTCGCGCGCCCGTTCGGCGGCGACCTGATCGCTGACATCGACCAGGGCATAGACGACACGCGCCACGCTGCCGTCCGCGGTCGCGACGGGGGCAGCATGCACGGCGCAATAGTGCAATCCGTCCGGGCAGTTCAGCGAAAAGCGTTCGGCCGGCACCCCGCGCCCGGTGGCCATCACCCGCTCAAAGGGGGTCTCGCCCGGGCCGAAGGGGGTTCCGTCCTCGCGCGCATAGGCCCAGTTCGGCGAATCGTGCCGCTCGCCGATCATCTGCTGGCGGGTCGCGCGCATCACCTGTTCGGCCGCATCGTTGGCAAAGCGGATCACACCGCCCGCGTCGATCACCACGACCCCCATCGCCGAGGTGGACAGGATCGAGGCCAGGAAGGCGCGTTCGTCGGCGAGGGCGGACTGGGCCGAACGGGCGGCAAGATCCTTTTCGCGGCGCACCAGAACCGAGCAGATCACATCGGCGACCGATTGCAGCAGGTAGATTTCGCCCGGCAGGAATTCATGGGTGTTCCGCACCCCGTCGAATCCGACGATACCGTAGGTCTCGCCCTCCCAGCGCATCGGCACCAGCAACAGCGACCGAATCGCCTGGGATTCCAGCAAGTCGCGCGATGGCGACCCCTCGGGCAGCGAGGCGACATCGGGGACGTTGAACTGTTCGCCCAGCAAGAGCGGCCCCAGGCTGGGACCGAACATTTCCAGCGGCAGGGACTGAAGATGTTCGATCATCGGGTCGATGCCGTCGGCGCACCATTCATGGGTGTTGTCCGCCACATCGCCGCGCCGGACAAAGACGTAACTGCGGTCACGCACACAATAATCGCCAATCCGGGAAATCGCGCGCTGGATGGCCTTGTCGGTGCTGTCGATGGGCGCGCGCAGGAGGTCGTTGAGGATTTCCACAACCAGCGCCTGAATGCGGGTCAGGCGAGTTTCGTTGCTGATATTCTCATCACTCATGGCGGTGCGCCTGTCGTCCCCTTGTTGCGGGTGTCGCAGCACCGAACGGCCGCCCAACCTGTGTGAAGGAAACTCATTAAGGAAAGGTGTGCAAGACCGACCAGAAATGCGAAGCTGTGCCGCAACTTTGAGGCGAATGATGCCCCGCAAGGCGCAAGTCGTCAATCCGTCGCATGCAAGCGCGGATGGCTTTACGCAACCGGAACGCCGGGCTAGCAGGACGAAAGCCACCGCAAGCCCGCGCAGGATGGAGCCCGCATGACCCTTGATCCCGTTGACCTCACCGCCCGTCTGATCCGCTGCCCCTCGGTCACGCCCGAAGAAGGGGGCGCGCTGGACCTGCTGGAGGCCGAACTGTCGGTGGCGGGGTTCGCCTGCACCCGCGTGGACCGGAACGGCACCGCGAACCTGTTTGCGCGCTGGGGCGCCAAGGGGGCGAACCGCAGCTTCGGCTTCAACGGGCACACCGATGTCGTGCCGCCGGGCGAGGCGGGGGACTGGCGCTTTCCGCCGTTCTCGGCGGCGCTGGCCGAGGGCAGGCTGTGGGGGCGCGGCGCCTGCGACATGAAATCCGGCGTGGCGGCCTTTGTCGCGGCGGCGGTGGATTTCGTGCGCGAAACCCCGCCCGATGGTGCCGTGATCCTGACCATCACCGGCGATGAGGAAGGCGACGCCACCGATGGCACCGTGGCCCTGCTCGACTGGATGGCGGAACACGGCGAGCGCATGACGCATTGTCTGGTCGGCGAGCCGACCTGCCCG
>CALEZJ010000549.1 GCA_937927885.1 uncultured Paracoccaceae bacterium
GTTCAGGAAGTCGCCATGTCCTCTGGTGTCGCGGGTCATCGGGGCCTCCTCGACCGGGTTTCCACGACCCAGTCTGCACAGCCGCACCCCGCCCGCCATGATCTGCGTCAGGCGGCGCGGGCAGTGATGGCGGCGATGTTCCCTTCGATCCAGCCGACCAGCGCCACCAGATGCTGCGCCGCCTCGTGGCCCAGCGGGGTCAGCGAATAATCCACATGCGGCGGCACCTCGCCATGGTCCCGGCGCCGCACGAATCCATCGGATTCAAGCTGTTGCAGGGTCTGCGCCAGCATCCGTTCGCTGACCCCGCCGATGCGTCGGCGCAGCGCGGCAAAGCGATAGGTGCCGGTGGCCAGCACCGCCATCACCAGCACGCCCCAGCGGCTGGTCAGGTGTTGCAGCACCGCGCGCGAGGGGCATTCGGGCGACAGCACGTCGCCGCGCCCCAGCGCGTTCAGCATCGCCTGTGCATGGGGGTCGGGGGACATGTGCGCCTCTGCGATATACTTACAAAAATGTATGTACTTCCTATTCGTAAGTAATGCAATATCTACGACCCGTCACAACCAGACGAGGACATCATGATCACCATCGCCATCACCGGCGCCACCGGCCAGTTGGGCCGCCTGGCCATCGCCGCCCTGAAGACCCGTGCCCCCGATGCCCGGCTGATCGCGCTGGTGCGCGACCCGGCCAAGGCCGCCGACCTCGGGATCGAGGCGCGGACCTTCGACTATGCCCGCCCCGAGGGGCTGGCCGGGGCCTTGGCCGGGGTGGAGACCCTGGTGCTGATTTCTTCCAGCGATTTCAATGACCGCGCGGGCCAGCACCGCAATGTCATCGCGGCGGCAAAGGCCGCCGGGGTGGGGCGCATCCTCTACACCTCGATCCTCAAGGGCGCGGAGTCGCCGATGCTGATCGCCCTCGACCATATCGCGACCGAGGTCGCCCTGGCCGACTCGGGCCTTGCGCACACGATCCTGCGCAATGGCTGGTATGCCGAAAATTTCACCGGCTCGCTGGCCGGGGCGCTGGCGGCGGGGGCGGTTGTCGGCGCCAATCCTTCGGGTCCTGTGTCGGCCGCCGCGCGCGCCGATTATGCCGAGGCGCTGGCGGTGGCCGCCCTGGACCCCTCGCTGTCTGGCGCGGTGCTGGAACTGGCCGCGGATGACGCCTTCACCATGGCCGAATTCGCCGCCGAGGTCTCGCGGCAGGTCGGGCGCACCATCCCCTATGCTGCGATGCCGCAATCGGCCTATGCCGACCTGTTGCAAAGCTTCGGCCTGCCCGAAGGCTTTGCCAAGGTGCTGGCCGACAGCGACGCGCGCGCGAAGGAAGGGGCGCTTTTTGACGACAGCCGCACCCTGTCGCGGCTGATCGGGCGGCCGACCACCCCGGTTGCGCGGGTGATCGCGGCGGCGCTGGGCTGAGGGGCTTTCCGGCGCGGGCGGGATTGGCTAGGGTCGCGGCAAAACAAGGAGTTGCCATGCCCAGGACCCTCGCCCGCGCCACCCTTCAGGCCTATTACGACGCTTTCAACCGGGGCGATATCGACGGGATGCTGGCCTGTCTGCACGAGGATTTCGCCCATCACGTCAACGAGGGGGCGGTTCGGCTGGGCAAGGCCGCCTTTGGCGACTTCTGCGCGCATATGAGCGCGACCTACCGCGAGGAATTGCGCGATCTGGTGGTGATGGCCAATGACGAGGGCACGCGCGGGGCGGCGGAATTCACCGTCCACGGCACCTATCTGCGCACCGACCCGGGCCTGCCCGAGGCGCGCGGGCAACGCTATGTCCTGCCGGCCGGGGGCTTTTTTGCGCTGCGCGCGGGGCTGATCACCCGTGTCACCACCTATTACAACCTGTCCGACTGGATCCGGCAGGTCAGCGCATGAGGGTCGAGGCGCTGTCGGGCGCCGGTCTCGACGCGGCGCTGGACGATCTGGCCAGGCTCAGGATCGCGGTGTTTCGCGACTGGCCCTATCTTTACGACGGCGATCTCGATTACGAGCGCCGCTACCTCGCGCCGTACCGGGACAATCCGCGGGCTGTGGTGGTGGGGGCATTCGACGGCGGGGCTCTGGTCGGGGCCGCGACCGGCACGCCGATGGAGGACCACGCCGACGACTTTGCCGCACCGCTGCGCGCGCTGGGTATTCCGCTGTCTGACATTTTCTACTGCGCGGAATCCGTACTGCTGCCGGGCTATCGGGGTCAGGGAATTGGACATCGGTTTTTTGATATTCGAGAAGCCAAGTCAGCCGCTCTTGGCCGAAGAAATGTTGCTTTTTGTTCAGTCTTGCGCCCAGACGACCATCCCGCCAAACCGGCTGGCTATCGCCCTCTCGATGGCTTCTGGCGCGCGCGGGGCTATGCGCCTTTGGCCGGTGTGATCGCGCATTTTTCCTGGCGTGATCTGGGCGAGGACAGCGAAACCGTCAAACCCCTGCAAGTCTGGATGCGGAGATTGCCATGAAGGACCTGATCACCCTCGCCGCGGCGGCCTATCCGCTGGACTGGTTCGACAGCTTTGACGCCTACGCCGCCAAGGTCGGCGCCTGGGTCGCCGAGGCGGCGGGGCAGGGGGCGGACCTTCTGGTGTTTCCCGAATACGCCGCCATGGAACTGGCCAGCCTTGGCGGCACCGCGATTGCCGGCGACCTGCAAGGCGCGCTGGGCGAGGTCGCGCGCCACCGCCCGGCGATGGAGGCGCTGTTCGACGACCTCGCAGCCTTGCACGGCGTGCATGTCCTGGCACCCTCGGGGCCGCAGTTTGTCGGCAACCGGCCCGTCAACCGCGCCAGCCTGCACGGGCCTTCCGGCCGCATTGGCCATCAGGACAAGCAGATCATGACCCGATTCGAACGCGAGGACTGGGACGTGATCGCGGGTGCGGACGGGCTGGCGGTGTTCGACACCGGCATCGGCAGGCTGGGCGTGGTGATCTGCTATGACAGCGAATTCCCGCTGTTGTCGCGCGCTTTGGCCGAATCCGGGGTGGAAATTCTGCTCGCCCCCAGTTGCACCGAACTTCTGGCCGGGTTTACCCGCGTGCGCGTGGGCTCGATGGCGCGGGCGCTGGAAAACCAGTGCGCCGTGGTCCATGCGCCGCTGGTGGGCAGCGCGCCCTGGTGCGCCGGGGTCGAGGAAAATACCGGCCGCGCCAGCATCTATGGCCCGCCCGACCGGGGCTGGCCCGAGACCGGGATTCTGGCCGAGGGCGCGATGAACGCGCCGGGTTGGGTATACGCGCGGGTGTCGCGCGCCCAGATCGCGCTCAGCCGGGCGGATGGCGGGGTGATGCCCTTTGCGCACTGGCCCGAACAGGCGGCGCGACTGTCGCAGCCTGTGGTGCAAGTTAAATCTTGAAACTTCCGGCCTTTGGGCGCATATGGGCCGCGCCTGCCTTGATGCGGGCGAAATCCCATTGGAGTGACCATGGCCAAGGAAGAACTGCTCGAATTTCCCGGCGTCGTGAAGGAACTCCTGCCGAATGCGACGTTTCGGGTCGAGCTGGAAAACGGCCACTCCATCATCGCACATACGGCAGGCAAGATGCGCAAGAACCGCATCCGCGTTCTGGCCGGCGACCGCGTACAGGTCGAAATGACCCCCTATGATTTGACCAAGGGCCGGATCAACTACCGCTTCAAGTGATGCGGCTGATCCTGGGTTCGGCCAGTCCCCGGCGGCTGGACCTGCTGGCGCAACTGGGCATCGTGCCCGATGCCGTGCGCCCTGCCGATATCGACGAAACCCCTCTGCCGCGCGAATTGCCGCGCCCCTATGTCGCCCGCATGGCGCTGGAAAAGGCGCGCGCGGTCCCGGCCGACGCGGACGAGATCGTGCTGGCCGCCGACACCACCGTCACCCTCGGCCGCCGCATTCTGGGCAAGCCCGCCGATGCGACCGAGGCCGCGCAATTCCTGATCCGGATGGGCGGGCGGCGGCATCAGGTGCTGACCGCCGTGACCGTGCGCAGGGGCGGGCGGGAATGGTCGCGCGTGGTGGAAAGCGTGGTCAAGATGAAGCGCCTGTCGGATGACGAACTGAACGCCTATCTGGCCAGTGGCGAATGGCGCGGCAAGGCCGGCGCCTATGGCATCCAGGGCCGGGCGGCGGCCTTCATCCCCTGGGTTCAGGGCAGTTTCAGCGCCATTGTCGGCCTGCCGCTGGCCGAAACCGCGGCCCTGCTGGCGGCGGCCGGGTGGCGGGCATGAAGGGCTCGGTGATCGCACTGGGCCGGATCGGGGATCGCGAGGTTGCGGCGCTGATCGTGGACGGCGTGCTTCAGGACCTCGCGCTCGAGTCCGAGGGGCTGGCACCCGGCGCCATCCTGCGCGGCGTTGTCGGGCGGCCGGTCAAGGGCCTGGGCGGCGTGTTCGTCGACCTGCCCGATGGGCAAAGCGGCTTTCTGCGCTCGCCCAAGGGCTTGGCGCCGGGTCAGCGCCTGCTGGTGCAGATCGCCGGTGTCGCCGAGCCGGGCAAGGCCCTGCCGCTGACCCAGCGCCTGCTGTTCAAGAGCCGATATGCGATCCTGACCCCCGAGGCGCCGGGGCTGAACATCAGCCGCCGCATCCGCGACGAGGACGACCGCGAGGCGCTGAGCGCGCTGGCCGCCGAGGCCATGGCCGGGGCGGACGAGGATCTGGGCCTGATCCTGCGCTCGACCTGCGAGGCGGCGGGCGAGGACGAGATCGCCGAGGACATCGCGCAATTGCGCGCGTTGGCCGGGGCGGTGCTGGCGGACCTGTCGGGCGGGCCGGAACTGCTGGTCGACGCTCCGGGCCCGCACGAACTGGCCTGGCGCGACTGGGGCGATGTCGACGAGGTTGACGACAGCGAGGACGCGCTCGAACATTCGGGCGCTCTCGATCAGATCGAGGCCCTGCTCAGCCCCGAGGTCGCGCTCGAGGGCGGCGCCTCGATGGCGATCGAGGCCACGCGTGCGCTGGTGGCGGTGGATGTGAACACTGGCGCCGATACCTCGCCCGCGGCGGGGCTGAAGGCCAGCATCGCCGCCGCGCGCGACCTGCCGCGCCAGTTGCGCCTGCGGGGCCTTGGCGGCATGGTGGTGATCGACTTTGCGCCTTGCCCGAAACGCGACCGCCACGTCGTCGAGCAGGTGCTCTCCAAGGCCTTTCGCAGCGACGCGGGCGAGGCGACGATGGCAGGCTGGACCCCCTTGGGCAATTTCGAACTGACCCGCCGGCGCGAGCGCGAGTCGCTTTCGGGCTGGTGGCGATGAACGCGACCTGCCCGCAATGCGGCAAGCCTGTCGCAGAGGGGTATAAACCTTTCTGTTCCAGACGCTGCGCGGATGTCGACCTTGCGCGCTGGTTGCGCGGCGATTACGCGATCCCGGTGCCGGACGAGGCCCCGGGCGAGGACGAACCCGACCCGCGCGCCTGATTGCCCGGCGTGGCATTCAGGCCATGCGGCCAAGTGGCGCACCTGCGGCAGAATGAACGAGGGCGCGCCTTTTCGCTTGCACGGCAGTTTTCCCTTTGTCGCGATGCGGTTAGTCTGGGGCAAAAGCAGGAGTGGGTGAATGCGGGTTCTCGTCTTCAACGCGGGCAGTTCCAGTCTGAAATTCGGCGTCTTTGACGGCCCCGGCAGCGAACGGCAGGTGTTCAAAGGCAGTTTCGAGCGTTTTCAGGGCGGCTCGTGCGCCTTTCGCTTCGAATCCGGGGCGCGGCGCGACTCCGGGCAGATGCCACTTGCCGATCTGGAGGCGGCGACAGCGGCGGTGGCCGGGGTGCTGGCCGACTGGGGGATCGGCGCGCCCGAGGCGGTCGGGCACCGGATCGCGCATGGCGGCGATGCCTTTGCCGGGCCGGCCGTTCTGGACGCGGCGACGCTCGAGCGGGTCGAATCCCTGACCCCGCTGGCGCCGCTGCACAATCCGGCCAATCTGGCGGCGGTGGCGGTGGCGCGCAGGCTCTGGCCGGATCTGCCGCAGGTCGGCGTCTTTGACACCGCATTCCATCTGACGAACCCCGCCCGCGCGACCACCTATGCCGTGCCCCGCGCGTGGCG
>CALEZJ010000550.1 GCA_937927885.1 uncultured Paracoccaceae bacterium
CCCGAGGCCCGGGCCCGCATCCTGTCCCGCGCCGCCGATCTGGTGCGCGGCATCCGCGAGGGCGCCAAGCCCGGCCTGATGGAGGTGTTTCTGGCCGAATACGGCCTGTCCACCGACGAGGGCATCGCGCTGATGTGTCTGGCCGAGGCGCTGTTGCGCGTGCCGGACGCCGAGACGATGGACGCGCTGATCGAGGACAAGATCGCGCCGTCGGACTGGGGCAAACATCTGGGGCATTCGGCCTCGTCGCTGGTCAATGCCTCGACCTGGGCCCTGATGCTGACCGGCCGGGTGCTGGACGAGGGCGAGCCGGGTGTCGTCGGCCATCTGCGCGCCGCGATCAAGCGGCTGGGCGAGCCGGTGATCCGCACGGCTGTCTCGCGCGCGATGAAGGAGATGGGCCGCAACTTTGTGCTGGGCGAGACGATCGAGGCGGCGATGCGGCGCGGCGCGGCGCTGGAGGCGCGGGGATACGCCTATTCCTATGACATGCTGGGCGAGGCCGCGCGCACCGAGGCCGATGCCTTGCGCTATCTGGGCGCCTATGCCGCCGCCATCGAGGCGATCGGCACCGCCTGCGCGGGCCGCGACATCCGCGCCAATCCGGGGATTTCGGTGAAGCTGTCGGCGCTGCATCCGCGCTACGAGGAGGGCCAGCGCGACCGCGTGCTGCGCGAACTGGTGCCGCGGGTCGGGCAGTTGGCGCGCATGGCGGCGCGGCGGGGCATGGGGCTGAACATCGACGCCGAGGAGCAGGACCGTCTGGTGCTGTCGCGCGATGTGATCGCCGCCGTGCTGGCCGATCCGGCGCTGGAAGGCTGGGAGGGGTTCGGCGTTGTCGTGCAGGCTTACGGCCCGCGCGCCGGGGCGATGATCGACTGGCTGCATGCCGAGGCCGCGCGGCGCGACCGGCGCCTGATGGTGCGGCTGGTCAAGGGGGCGTATTGGGACAGCGAGGTCAAGCGCGCGCAGGTGCTGGGCCTGCCGGGGTTTGCGGTGTTCACGGCGAAAACCGCGACGGATATCAGCTATCTCGCCAATGCGCGCAAGCTGTTGGGGATGACCGACCGGATCTATCCGCAATTCGCCACCCACAACGCGCATACGGTGGCGGCGGTGCTGGAGATGGCGCGGGGGCTGCCGGTGGGCGCCTATGAGTTCCAGCGCCTGCACGGGATGGGCGAGGCGCTGCATGACATCGTGCTGCGCGCCGAGGGGACGCGCTGCCGCATCTATGCGCCGGTGGGGGCGCATCGGGACCTGCTGGCCTATCTGGTGCGGCGGCTCTTGGAGAACGGGGCGAATTCGTCCTTTGTGAACCGGGTGGTGGATGCACGGTTGACGCCCGAGGAGGTGGTCTCGTGCCCGCTGGCCTCGCATCGGCCGCGAGTGCTGGCGACCGGGGCCGATCTGTTCCGGCCCGAGCGGGCGAATTCGCGGGGGTGGGATTTGACCTCGGCCGGAGATCTGGCCGCCATTGCAGCGGCGCGGGCGCCTGCGGCGCAGTTCGCGGCGGGGCAGGGGCTGGGCGGCGCGCGGGTTCCGGTGGTGAACCCGGCGAGGCCGGGGGATGTGGTGGGGTATGTGACGCAGGCCGCGCCCGTGGATGTTCAGGCGGCGCTGGCGGCGGCGGCGCCCTGGGCTGCGTCGGCCGAGGAACGGGCGGCGATCCTGAACCGCGCGGCGGATCTGTTCGAGGCCGATTTTGGCCGCCTGTTCACCCTGCTGGCGCGCGAGGCGGGCAAGACCCTGCCCGATTGCGTCGGCGAACTCCGTGAGGCGGTGGATTTCCTGCGCTATTACGCGGCGCGCATCACGTCCGGGATGGCGCCGCGCGGGCGGGTTGTGTGCATCAGCCCGTGGAATTTCCCCTTGGCCATCTTCACCGGCCAGATCGCCGGGGCGCTGGCGGCGGGGAATGCGGTGCTGGCGAAGCCCGCCGAGCAGACCCCGCTGATCGCCGGTGCCGCGGTGGAATTGCTGCACCGCGCCGGGGTGCCCACCCATGCGCTGCATCTGTTGCCCGGTGACGGTGCCATTGTCGGTGCTGCGCTGACCCGCGATCCGCGCGTCGATGGCGTGGTGTTCACGGGATCAACCGAAACGGCGCTGGCGATCCGGCGCAGCATGGCGGACCACCTGCACCCCGGCGCGCCCTTGATCGCGGAAACCGGCGGGCTGAATGCGATGATCGTCGACAGCACGGCCCTGCCCGAACAGGTCGTGCGCGATGTGCTGGCCTCGGCGTTCCAGTCGGCGGGGCAGCGGTGCTCGGCGCTCAGGTGCCTTTATGTGCAAGAGGATGTCGCGCCGCACCTGTTGGCCATGCTGGGCGGCGCGATGGAGGCGCTGGTGCTGGGCGACCCCTGGCATCTGAGCACCGACATCGGCCCGGTGATCGACGCCGAGGCCGCGCGCGACATCCGCGCCTATGTCGCCGAGGCGCGGCGCGAGGGGCGCGTGATCCACGAGCTGCGCGCGCCCGAGGGTGGGCATTTCATCGCGCCGGTGGTGATTCGCGTCACCTCGATCACCGACCTGCCGCGCGAGATTTTCGGCCCCGTCCTGCACGTCGCCACCTGGCGCGCGGGCGATCTGCCGACCGTGATGGCCGCCATCAATGCGCGCGGGTATGGCCTGACGGCGGGTCTGCACACCCGCATCGACAACCGGGTGCAGGAGGTGGTCGAGGGGCTGGCC
>CALEZJ010000551.1 GCA_937927885.1 uncultured Paracoccaceae bacterium
AAACAAGCCGGTCCAGAGGCGCCTTGCGCGCTTGACAGCCCGGGTCTCGATCAGCGGAATAGGATCATGACACAGGACTCCCCTCCCGGACCGGGCGGCTTCGAGGCCGCATTGGCCAGCGCCGACCGTTCGGTGGCGCGGTTCGACGCGCCAAAACGCAGCCCCCTTGGACATTTGCAGCATTTCCTGCACTCGAACCCCACCATGGTGCCGGTCATCGTGCTGGCGCTCAGCGTCGCGGTGTTCGGGATGCTGGCGGGGGGACGGTTCTTTTCGCCGTTCAACCTGTCCCTGATCCTTCAGCAGGTGTCGATCATCGGCATGCTGGCGGCGGCGCAGTCGCTGATCATCCTGACGGCGGGCATCGACCTGTCGGTGGCGGCGATCATGGCGCTGATGGCGGTGATCTCGGCCAAACTGTCGGTCGAGATGGGCGTGCCCGCGCCACTGGCCCTGCTGGTCGGCTTTGTCGGCGGCGCGGCGGCGGGGGCGATGAACGGCCTGATGGTCACCCGGCTGAAACTGCCGCCCTTCATCGTGACGCTGGGGACCTGGAACATCTTCTATGCGCTGACCCTGTGGCTTTCGGGCGCGCAATCCATCCGCAGCCAGGACATCGACGCTGCCGCCCCCCTGCTGAAGATCTTCGGCACCGGGTTCGACCTTCTGGGCACACGCGTCACCTGGGGATCGGTGCTGATGGTCGCGCTGTTCCTGGTCCTGTGGTTCATGCTGAACAAGACCGCCTGGGGCCGCCATGTCTATGCCATCGGCGACGACAAGGACGCGGCGGAACTGTCGGGCATCCGCACCAACCGCATGCTGGTGTCGGTCTATGCGCTTGCGGGGCTGGTTTGCGCGCTGACCGCCTGGGCCTCGATCGGGCGGGTCGGTTCGGTGTCGCCCACCTCGTTCTACGAGGCCAACCTGCACGCCATCACCGCCGTCGTCGTGGGCGGCATCAGCCTCTTTGGGGGACGGGGCAGCATTCTGGGCGCGCTCTTTGGGGCGCTGATCGTCGGCGTCTTCAACTCGGGCCTGCGGCTGGTGCAGGTGGATGTCCTCTGGCAGGTCTTTGCCATCGGCTGGCTTGTCATCATCGCGGTCGCCCTCGACCAGTGGATCAGAAAGGTCTCGGCATGAGCCCGTCCCCCATCCTTTCGGCGCGCAACCTCGTCAAGCGCTATGGCCGTGTGACCGCCCTCGATCATTGCGACTTTGACCTCTATCCGGGCGAGATCCTCGCGGTGATCGGCGACAACGGGGCTGGTAAATCGAGCCTCATCAAGGCGCTCTCCGGTGCCATTTCGATCGACGAAGGTGAAATCACACTCGGCGGCCAGCCCGTCAGCTTTGCCACCCCGCTTCAGGCGCGCGATGCCGGGATCGAGACGGTCTATCAGTCGCTGGCGCTGTCGCCTGCCTTGTCGATCGTGGAAAACATGTTCATGGGCCGCGAGATCCGCCGAAAGGGGCCCCTGGGTTCCGTGCTGCGGATGCTCGACACCGAGGCGATGCGCGCCTTCGCCCGCGACAAGCTGAACGAACTGGGGCTGATGACG
>CALEZJ010000552.1 GCA_937927885.1 uncultured Paracoccaceae bacterium
CCTGCTGGACGGCGGCCATAGCTCGCGCGTCGGGGCAACCTGCCGGCCGAATACGGCGGGGGCCTCGACTTTGGCCGCGCTGCGGGTGCCCGAATACCGCATGGAACAGGTCGCGGCGCTGGTCGGCGAGGAACCGGGCGTCAACCACTCCTACCAGCGCGAAGACGATTGGAACCTGTGGTTCGTCGCCACCGCGCCCGATGCCGATGCGCTTGCCGCCAGCCTTGCCCGGATCGAGGCCGCGACGGATCTGCACGTCCTGTCCCTGCCGCTGATCCGCGCCTTCAACATCGACCTTGGCTTTCCGCTGACCGGCCCACGTCAGGCGATGCCGATGGACCGCCCCGCCGATATGACGGCCCTGCGCCACAGCGACCGGCCGCTGATGCAGGCGCTGTCCCACGGGTTGCCGCTGGTGCCGCGCCCCTTCGCCGCATTGGGCCGGGGCATCACCGAGGCGCAGGCCATCAGCCGCACCCGCGCACTGGCCGAGGCCCGCATCCTGACCCGCGTCGGCGTGATCGTGCGCCACCGAAAACTGGGCTGGCGCGAGAACGCGATGGTGGTCTGGCGCCTGCCCGACGACGCCATCGAACCCGCGGGCCGCGCCCTGTCGCAGATCCCCGGCGTGACCCTGTGCTATCAGCGCCGCACTGTGCCAGGCCTCTGGAACTGGCCGCTGTTCTGCATGATCCACGCCCGTTCGCGCCCCGAGGCGATGACGGTTCTGAATCAGGCCCGCGCCCTGCCCGAATTGCGGGGCATCCCGCATCGCATCCTGTTCTCGACCCGCTGCTTTCGCCAGCGGGGCGCCATCATCGAGGCCGCCGCATGACCCGCAAGACCCTGCCCGAAGGCGCGCTGGACGCCACCGACCGCGCCATCCTGAACGCGCTGCAAGAGGGCTTTCCGCTGACCCCCCGCCCCTATGACGACGCGGGCACCGCCCTTGGCCTGACCGGGGCCGCGCTGATCGCCCGCCTGTCCCAGCTGCGCGACATCGGCGCCATCACCCGTTTTGGCCCCTTCTTCGACGCGGCGGCGATGGGCGGGGCCTTCTGCCTCTGCGCCCTCTCCGCACCGGATGACGATTTCGACCGCATCGCCGATCTGGTCAACGCCCATCCCGAGGTCGCGCATAACTATGCCCGCGACCACGCGCTGAACATGTGGTTCGTGCTGGCCACCCCCACGCCCGAGGGCATCGGCGAAACCTGCGCGCGGATCGAGGCCGAAACCGGCCTGACCGTGCTGCAATTCCCGAAACTGGAAGAATTTTTCATCGGCTTCAGGGTGGCGGCATGATGCTGGACGAGACCGACCGCCGCCTGATCGCCGCCACGCAGGCCGGGTTGCCTCTGGTGGACCAACCCTATGCGCAGATCGCCCGCGACCTGGACCTGACCGAAACGCAGGTGATCGACCGGCTGAACGCCATGCAGGACAGTGGCGTGATCCGCCGCATCGCCGTCGCGCCCAATCATTACGCGCTTGGCATGACCGCCAACGGCATGAGTGTCTGGGACGTGGACGACGCCCGCGCCAGCGACCTTGGCCGGCAGGTCGGCGCACTGGATTTCGTCACCCATTGCTATCTGCGGCCCCGCGCGCGGCCCCTGTGGCCGTATAACCTGTTCGCGATGCTGCACGGCGCCACCCGCGCCGAGGTCGAGGAAAAGCGCACGCAGGTCCGCGCCCTGCTCGGCCCCGCGCTGAGCGCCAACGATATCCTTTACTCCACCCGGATCCTGAAAAAGACCGGCCTGCGCCTGAAGGGCGACTGAAAGGAAAGCCCATGTTCCGCCTGACCCAATACATGCACCAGCTTCTGCACCCGCCCCCGCCGCGCATCCGCCGGGGGCCGGTCAACCCGGTGGTGATCTGGAACCTGACCCGAAGCTGCAACCTGAAATGCCGCCATTGCTATACGGTCTCCGCCGACCGCCCCTTTCCGGGTGAGTTGACACACGATCAGGCGATGGGCGTGCTGCGCGACCTGCATGATTTCCGCATCCCGGCGCTGATCCTGTCGGGGGGCGAGCCGATGTCGCGCTTCGATTTCTGGGAACTGGCCGAGGAAGCCCGGCGGCTGGATTTCCGCCACCTGTCACTGTCCACCAACGGCACCAAGATCAATGCGCAGAACGTGGACCGACTGGCCGATCTGGGCTTCGATTACGTGGGAATTTCCCTGGACGGGATCGGGGCGGTGAACGACTGGTTCCGGGGCGTCGAGGGGGCATTTGACGATGCGCTGGAAGGCGTGCGGGCCTGCAAGTCGCGCGGCGTCAAGGTCGGGCTGCGCTTTACCCTGACCCGCGACAACGCCCATCACCTGCCCGCCATGCTGGACCTGTGCCGGGATGAGGGTGTGGACAAGTTCTACCTGTCGCATCTGGTCTATGCCGGGCGCGGCGACAAGCACCGAGGCGAGGACGCCGCCCATGACCACACCCGCCGCGCCATGGACCTGCTGACCGAACGTGCGTGGCAAGCGGTCGCTGCGGACGAGGCGCTGGAGGTCGTGACCGGCAACAACGACGCCGATGCGGTCTGGTTCCTGAACTGGGCGCGGGCGCGGTTCTCGCCTGATGCGGTCGGGCATCTTGAAGCGCATCTTGAGGCTTGGGGTGGCAATTCCTCGGGCCTCGGCGTCGGCAATATCGACCCGCAGGGGCGCGTCCATCCCGATACCTACTGGTCGGATTACACGGTCGGTTCGGTCAAGGAACGGCCGTTTTCCGAAATCTGGACCGGGGACGATCCGATCCTTGCCACCCTGCGCACCCGCCCGCGCC
>CALEZJ010000553.1 GCA_937927885.1 uncultured Paracoccaceae bacterium
GAGATTTCTGCCTGTCTCGTGGGCTCGGAGATGTGTATAAGAGACAGCGTCGAACCTGTCGGCGGCCTTTGCCAGCATGGGCAAGCGCGTGTTGCAGATCGGCTGCGATCCCAAGCATGACAGCACCTTCACCCTGACCGGGCGGCTGCAACCCACCGTCATCGACATCCTCAAGGAGGTCGACTTCCATCCCGAGGAACTGCGTGCCGAGGATTTCGTCACCGAAGGCTGGGGCGGCGTCAAATGCGTCGAGGCCGGCGGCCCACCCGCGGGCACCGGCTGCGGCGGCTATGTCGTGGGCCAGACGGTGAAATTGCTCAAACAGCACCACCTGCTGGAAGACACCGATGTGGTGATCTTCGATGTCTTGGGCGATGTGGTCTGTGGTGGCTTTGCCGCCCCCCTCCAGCACGCCGACAAGGCGGTGATCGTCACCGCGAACGACTTTGACAGCATCTACGCGATGAACCGCATCCTGGCGGCGGTGCAGGCGAAATCCGCGAACTACAAGGTGCGTCTGGCCGGCTGCATCGCCAACCGCAGCCGCGCAACGGACGAGGTCGACCGCTTTTGCGACGCGGTCGGGTTCAAGCGCATCGGGCACATGCCGGATGTCGATGCGATCCGCCGCAGCCGCCTGAAGAAGAAGACCCTGTTCGAGATGGACGCCGACGACGACATCCTTGCCTGCCGCGCGGAATACCTGCGGCTGGCTCAGGTGCTGTGGGACGGCAACGAGGTGCTGAACCCCGAACCCCTGCCCGACCGGGCGATCTTTGACCTGCTGGGATTCGATTGATGCGCGATCTCGCCCCCTCCAGCGCCTATGACGCCACCCGCGACCGGGTCGAGGGATACTTCGACCGCTCGGCCACGCGGGTCTGGGCGGCGCTGACCTCGGATGCGCCGGTCAGCCGCATCCGCCAGACGGTGCGCGCCGGACGCGACCAGATGCGGGCGCTGATGCTGTCGCGTCTGCCTGCGAACCTGACCGGGATGCGCATTCTGGACGCAGGCTGCGGCACCGGCGCGATGAGCGCCGAACTGGCGCGCCGCGGCGCCAGCGTGGTGGGGATCGACCTGTCGGCGCAACTGGTCGCCATCGCCCGCGACCGGCTCCCCGCCGACCTGGCCCCGCGCGTGACCTTCCATGCGGGCGACATGCTGGCCGACCACGGCCGGTTCGATGCCGCCCTGGCGATGGACAGCCTGATCTATTACGCCGAGTCCGATCTGGCGCGCGCGCTTGGCGCGCTGTCGGAGCGCATCCCGCAACTGGTCTTTACCGTGGCACCGCGCACGCCCCTGCTGATGGCGATGTGGCACGCAGGCAAGCTCTTTCCGCGCGCCGACCGCTCGCCCGTGATGGTGCCGCATGCCCATGCGCGGCTGGCACGGCAGGTGCGCGACCTCGCACGGGTCGGGCGCGTGGCGCGCGGGTTCTACATTTCCGAATGTCTCGAGGTGCGGACATGATCGTCGGCAAGAAACAGGTGCAGGCGCTGACCCTGAAATGGCTGCCCTTTGCGGATGCGGCCACCAAGGACCTGCCGCTGTCGCAGCTCTTGCGGCTCAGCCTGTTCCAGGTTTCGGTCGGCATGGCCACGGTGCTGCTGCTGGGCACGCTGAACCGGGTGATGATCGTCGAGATGTCGCTGGCCGCCACATTGGTGGCCGCGATGATCGCGCTGCCGGTGCTGGTGGCCCCCTTCCGCGCGCTTCTG
The DNA here is from genome assembly GCA_937927885.1 of uncultured Paracoccaceae bacterium. GTDB lineage: Bacteria > Pseudomonadota > Alphaproteobacteria > Rhodobacterales > Rhodobacteraceae > Pararhodobacter. Next base: position 1,725 of record CALEZJ010000553.1, read on the forward strand.
GGGTTCCGCTCGGACAACCACCGATCGTCCATCGGCTGGAAACGCGTGCCCTATCTGTGGTTTGGCACGCTCTGGCAATTCGGCGGGCTGGCACTGATGCCCTTCGCGCTTCTGGTGCTCAAGGGCGATACAGTGCACCAGGTTCGCTTTGCCGGCGAGGTGCTGGCCGGAATGGCGTTCCTGATGACCGGCATCGGTCTGCACATGACGCAGACGGCGGGCATCGCGCTGGCCGCCGACCGCGCCACCGACGAAAGCCGCCCGCGCGTGGTGGCCCTCCTCTACGTCACCTTCCTGATCGGCATGGGGATTTCGGCGCTGATCGTCGGCTGGCTCCTGCACGATTACTCGGACCTCCTGCTGATCCGCGTCATTCAGGGCTGCGCGGTCTTCACCGTGGCGATGAACCTGATCGCGCTGTGGAAACAGGAAGCCGTGCGCCCGATGACCCGGGCCGAGCGCGAGGCCCCCGCACCCCGCTTTGCCGAAGCCTGGCGGGATCTGATGGCCGGGGGGCAGGCCGGGCGGCTTCTGGCGGTGGTGGCGGCGGGCACGCTGGCCTTCAACATGCAGGATGTACTGCTGGAACCCTATGGCGGCGAAATCCTGGGGCTTTCGGTGGGCACGACCACCCTCCTGACCGCCGCCTGGTCCCTGGGCGCGCTGGCCGGGTTTGCGCTGGCGGCGCGCTGGCTGATCCAGGCGCAGGACCCCTACCGCATGGCCGCGCGCGGGCTGATGGCGGGGATCGTGGCCTTCTCGGCGGTGATCTTTGCCGCCCCCCTCGGCAGCGCCGCGCTGTTCTTTGCCGGGGCCATGGGGATCGGTTTCGGCTCGGGCCTCTTTGCCGTCTCGACGCTGACCGCCGCGATGGAGATGCCGCGCAGCGGCATCGTCGGCGGCGGGCTGGCGCTGGGCGCCTGGGGCGCGGCGCAGGCCACGGCGGCAGGGCTGGCCGCGCTGCTGGGCGGGGGCCTGCGCGACGGAATCGGCGCGCTGGGCCGCTCGGGCGCGCTGGGGCCGGGGCTGGCGACGCCCGACATCGGCTATTCCGTCGTCTATCACCTTGAAATCGGTCTGCTGTTCCTGACGCTCGCTCTTCTGGGTCCGCTGGTGCGCACCCGTATCCTGACATCGCAACTTCCCTCTCGCTCGGGCATCGGCATCGCCGATTTCCCCACCTGACCCCCCTACGGAGGACATCATGTACGACTGGCAATTCTTTGGCACTTTCGATCTTGCGCGGATCTCGCTGTGGGCCTTCTGGCTGTTCTTTGCCGGGCTGGTGATCTGGATCCAGCGCGAGAACCAGCGCGAAGGCTATCCGCTGGAGAACGACGACGGCACGCCTGCGGGTTCGCTCTGGCCGACGCCCGAGCCCAAATCCTTTGCCCTGCCCGGCGGGCGCGGCACGGTGAGCGCGCCGCGCGCCGAATCGGAGCGCCCGAACCTGGCGCTGGCGCGGACCAATGGCTCGGGCGGGTTCCCCTTTGCGCCCACCGGGGATGCGATGGTGGACGGGGTCGGCGCCGCGGCCTGGGTTGCACGGCAGGATGCGCCAGAACTGGACGGCCACGGCCATGCCAAGATCCGCGCCATGAGCAGCGTCGGCGGTTTTGCCGTCGCCGCCGGGCGCAATCCGATGGGGATGAAGGTGATCGCCAATGACCGCACCAGCCCCGGCACGATCAGCGACCTCTGGGTGGACGTGCCCGAACAACTGGTGCGTTATCTCGAGGTGACCCTGACCGACGGCGGCAAGCGCCTGATTCCGATGCCGATGGCGCGCATCACCGCCGATGGTGTGCGGGTGGGCTCGATCTCGGGCAGCCGGTTTGCCGATGTCCCCACGACCGCCAGCGCCACCACCGTCACCAAGCTCGAGGAGGACAAGATCAGTGCCTTTTACGCCGGTGGCACGCTTTACGACCAGGACAAGAAGGGCTCGAAACTGCGCGCCCTTGGCGACTTGTTCTGACCCTGACCCAGCCGGAGGCCCCCCATGTCGCACGATGATTTCGCCTTTGAACCCCAGGCAGGACTGCCCGAGCGCCTGCCCCAGACCGAGGTGATGCTGTGGCAGGGGCGGCCTTCGGCCCTGGCGCTGATGCGCGAGGCCTACGGGCTGCGCTGGATCCTGGCCTATTTCGCCGTCATCGTGCTCTGGCGCGCGACGGCGGGATGGATGGACGGCGGCCTTGCCCGCTCGATGGCGATGGCCATTCCCTATATCGGGCTGGGCGTGCTGGCGCTGATCGTCACCGGTGCCATGGCCTGGGTCGCGGCGCGCTCGACCCTTTACAGCGTGACCACGGCGCGGGTTGTGATGCGCATCGGCGCGGCCCTGACCGTCACACTGAACCTGCCCTATCGCCAGATCGCCCGCGCCGCGCTGGACCTGCGCAAGGGGGGAACCGGCACGATCGCCTTTGAAACCCTGGGCGAGACCAAGTTTTCGGCGCTGGTTCTCTGGCCGCATCTGCGGCCCTGGCACTTTGCCCGCACCCAGCCCGCGCTGCGCTGCATCCCGGATGCTGCCCGCGTGGCCGGACTGATCGCCGATGCCGCCGAGGCGCGGATGGAAGAACCCGTCCTCGTCGCCAAACCCGCGGTCGCGCGT
>CALEZJ010000554.1 GCA_937927885.1 uncultured Paracoccaceae bacterium
CCGCGGATGCCGCCGGGGAATTCCACCATCTCGCCGGCCTGGACGTTGTCCAGCCCGTGGACGCGGGCGATCCCGTCGCCCACCGACAGCACGCGGCCCACCTCGGCCACCTCGGCGGCCTGACCGAAGGCCTTGATCTGTTCCTTGAGGATCGCAGAAATCTCCGCCGCCTGGATACCCATTATCCGACCTCTTTCATGCTGTTCTGGAGGGCTGCGAGCTTCGAGCGGATCGAGGTGTCGATCATCTGCGAGCCCACTTTGACAATCAGGCCGCCGATGAGGCTTTCATCGACGGCGACATTCAGTTTCACGGTCTTGCCAACGCGCGCCTTCAGCGTCGCGGCGAGCTGGTCGGCCTGCGCCTTGGTCAGCACGGCGGCCGAAGTGATCTCGGCGGTGATCTCGCCCTTGGCCTCGGCGACCATGCGGCGCAGCGCCACGATGAGCTGCGGCACCGCGAACAGACGGCGGTTCTGCGCCATCATCGCCAGCGCGCCGCGCGTCGTCGCGGAGAGGGCCATCTTGTCGGCCAGCGCGGTGATGGCGCGGCCCATGTCTTCGCGGCTGTAGACCGGCGAGGTCAGCATGGCCTTCAGTTCGGGGCTGTCGGCCAGCGCGGCTTCCAGCGCGTCAAGGTCGGCCTCGAGCGCGGGCAGGGCCGCACCCTCCTCAGCCAGTTCGAAGACGGCGGTGGCATAGCGCGCGGCGATGCCCGTTGAGATCGAAGCAGGTTCGGACACGTCCACCCTTTCGAAGTGCTCGCCCTGGGACCTCGCGCAAGGTCCGGGCAGGTCTGGGTGCACGGAAATTGCTGCGCGGCACCCGAAATCGACGCGGATGTAGCAGAGCCTTCCCCATCCCGCAACCATCAACGAGACGTGAAGCCCCCCCTTGTTAGCGCTTAGTCTGCGCCCGGCGGGACAGAATGTCGCACCTTGGGCGCATTTTTTGCCGCGCCGCAGCAAAAGCCCTGCGGCACAGCCGAATCCGGCAGAATCGCCCGCTGTCGCGGCCCCTGTCCTACTCGATTCCGCACGCGCGCGGGAAGGCGCCACAGACGGGTCGGTCGCGGGTCAGGAACGCCTGCGCCAGGCGGGTTGCGCGCCGCTTTGCGGGATGCCTTCCAGCACGCTCAGGGGCCTGCGCCCGGTCACATGCAGGCCGCGCGGCGTGATGCTGTCGCGCCGCACCGCTTCGACCAGAAGCACGCCGCCCAGCCGTTCCATGCCCCAGCGGCGGCCGATGTTCTCGATCCCGCGCGCCCAGCCCAGCCAGAGCCGACGCGGCGAGGGCGGAAAGAACAGGGCCGCTTCGCTGCCGATCACGTCGAACCCGCTTTCGTCCAGCAGGCGTTCAATCTGGCCGCGCGTGTAGGGGCGGCCGAAACCGAACGGCGTCGCATCCGAACGCGCCCAGAGCCCGCCCCGGTTCGGCACCACGATCAGCGCGCGGCCCTGCGGCGCCATGACCCGAAAGGCTTCGTCCAGCAGGACCACGGGGTGCTCGCAGGTTTCGAGCCCGTGCATCATCACCAGCCGGTGCACGCTGTCATTGGCCAGGGGCCAGCGCGCCTCGTCGCACAGAACCGAATGGTTGGCCCCGTCGGCAGGCCATTGCATGACGCCCTGCGGCGCCGGCATCAGCCCGATGACCCGCGCGGCACTGTCCAGAAACGGGCGCAACAGCGGCACGCCAAAGCCGTAACCGACCACCGTCAGGCCGCGCACATCGCCCCAGCGGCGCACCACGCGGTCGCGCACGCCCTTTTGCGCCGCGCGGCCCAGTTGGCTGCGGTAATAGAAGTCGCGCAGATGATGGACGTCGAGATGCATTGAACCCCGCTGGCGGCTGGGTCAGACTGCACCATGCCGGGCGCCTTGCAAAGCCCGCCCGAACCGCGACTGCCGAAGGAGAGCCCATGCCGATCGAGATCATCCGCTGCCTGAGCGACAATTACGCCTATCTGATCCACGATCCGGCCAGCGGCGAGACCATTCTGGTCGACATCCCCGAGGCGGCGCCGATCCTGTCGACCCTGCGCGCGCGGGGCTGGACGCTGACCGGCATCTACATCACCCACCACCACGACGACCACC
>CALEZJ010000555.1 GCA_937927885.1 uncultured Paracoccaceae bacterium
ATATTGCGCCACAGCGATATAGGCAGGGGGCAAATCCGCGTGACTGGTCGCGAGCAGCGGCGCCGCGCGCGGGTTGTGCAATTGATCGCCTGCATACATGGCATTCACCCGGTCCATCCCGCGGGTCTGCAAAAGCGGGGCTTCGGCGTTTTCGATCATCGAGGGGCGCGTCAGGTCGAAATCACAGGCCGGATAAATCAGAAGTTGTCCGATTAGCCGCACCTCGGACTCTCGCAGATCGAGTGCCAGTGCCGCCGCAAGATTGCCGCCCGCGCTGTCGCCTCCCACCGCGATGCGCGCTGGGTCAACCCCCAGTGCCCCAGCATTCGCACGCACCCAGTGCGCCACGGCACCGCATTGATCCAGTGCCGCCGGAAAGGGCCGCTCAGGGGCCAGCGCGTAATCCACGCTGATCACGGTCATACCGGCCCAGTCTGCCAGCCGCGCGGTGATGTCCCAGTGCGTTTCTGGCGAGCCCTGCAACCAGGCGCCGCCGTGCATGTAGATCAACGCGGGTTGCACTCCGCCTCCCTTGCGAAACACTCGCACACGGACCGGCCCCGCGCTGCTGTCGACCCAATGCTCGGCATCGCACGCAACCCCTTCGGGCGTCGGCAGGCGCATGGCAGCGGCGATGCGCTCGAACATGGCGCGCCGCTGGGTCGCCGTCGCCGTTGCGGGCAACGCGGCCCAGCGGCTTTGCCATTGGTCGAGGAAGGGGGTCAGGTGCGGATTCAGCATGGGAACCTCAGGCGGAAGGGGGGTGGAAGGATCGGACATGGCGAGGCGCATGACCGATTGCACGACCTGGTCCCGCAAGCGCGCCTGCCCCGGATCTTCAAACAGGTCAGTGCCAAAGCTGAGGCCAAAGCTGGGCCGGTTCGACACGTTGAAGAACGACAGCGCGCTGATGTGCCAGTGCAACTCCAGCGGCGTGATGTCGGGTCGGATCACGCCTTCGGTCTGACCGCGCGCGATAATGTCAGCCAGATGCGCGATCGCACCAGCGTTCACCCGCTCGATCAGGCCAGAGGCGCGCATGTGGGCGGCATTGTGCACATTCTCGATCATCACCAGGCGGATGAAATCCGGGTTGGCTCGATGGTGGTCAAAGGTGAACTCGACAAGCCGCCGCAGTGCCGATAGCGGCGGGAGGTGATCCAGGCGCAACCGCCCCTCGCCAGCGCGCACCCGCGCATAGGCCGCCTCGAGGACCTTCACGTAAAGGCCCTCCTTGTCGGTAAAGTAGTAATAGATCATCCGCTTCGAGGTTTCGGTTTCGGCAACAATGTCCTCGATGCGGGTCGAGGCATAGCCCGAGCGCGCGAACACCCGGGTCGCCGCCTCGACGATGGCGCGTTGCACGCCTTCGGGGTCCTGCTTCCAGTTCTGCCGTCCGACAAAGTCGCCCATGCCACCACCCCCTGCTTTGAACCTATTGGAACATTATCTTTGACACAATGAACTTTAAGTTACATTGTGCCTCAAAACTCAGAAAGCCGAGTCCCTCCATGACCGCTGCCGCCCTTCTTCGCAACCCGGGACCCTTGCTCGTGGGGCTGGTCGGGGCGGGTATCGCGCACTCTCGCAGTCCCGTGATGCATCTGGCAGCCGCACGCGCTGCCGGTCTGTCGCTGAGCTATGACCTGATCGACACCGATACGGGCTATTGGCAGGGGCTTGCACTGGACACAGTGCTCAAGCAACTGGAATCCCGGGGTTTTGTTGGGATCAACGTAACCTTCCCGCATAAGCGGGCCGCGCTGGCGCTCTGCCATGCGGTTGCGCCCTCGGCTGCGGCGGTGGGTGCCACGAACACAATCGTTTTCCAGAATGGCCAGCGCATCGCCCACAACACGGATTATTCGGGTTTTATCGAAGGATTTCGCCGGGGTATCGGCGCCCGCCCCCACGCGACTGCACTTCTGCTGGGTGCCGGCGGGGCGGGCGGCGCCGTGGCGCAGGCGCTGGTGGACCAGGGTGTGGTGCGGCTCTACATCCACGACACGGACGAGACGGCAGCAAGGACGCTGGCGGCGGCGATCTCCACGCGCCTCGGCCCCGGGCGCGCGGCACTGGCCAGCGATCTGCGTGTCGCGGCGGCGCTGGCCGATGGCATCGTCAACGCCACCCCGGTCGGCATGGCGAAACTGCCCGGCACGCCGCTGAACATGGCACTGGTCGAGCCGCGCCACTGGGTGGCCGACATCGTCTATTTTCCGCTGGAAACCGAATTCCTGCGCCTCGCCCGCGCGCGGGGCTGCCATGCGATCGACGGCAGCGGCATGGCGATCGGTCAGGCCGTCGCCGCCTTTGAACATTTCACCGGGCAAAAGCCTGACATCGGCGCCATGCGCGCCGCTTTTGAGAGTTTCGACTGACCTGATCACGCAACGGGAGGAGACCCTGCGAATGACCCTGACCAAGATCTTGCTGGCGACATCGGCCATCGCCCTGACCCTGACTGCCAGCGCAGCCAATGCCCAGGTGGTGGAGCTGATCTATTCCGACACCGTGGCCGAGACCGACATCCGCTCGACCATCCTGCGCCGCGAATTCGGCGAGTGCCTCGGCGAGGGCTTCAACTTTCAGTCCTATCACGGCGCCACGCTGTTCGCACAGGGCACCGAACTGACCGCCATGCAGCGAGGCAACCTCGACATGGGCAACCTGGCGATCTTCGACTTCCTGAACCAGGTTCCGGAAACCTCGATCCTGGGCCTGCCCTTCCTGTTCCGCGACTATGACCACATGCGTGCGACCTATGACAGCGATGTTCTGGACGATTTGCTGGCACTGATCGAAGAACGCGTGGGTGTGAAGATCCTCGCCTTCCCATATATCGGGGCGCGGCATCTGTCCTATATCGGCGACCGCCCCTACATGACCCCGGCAGACCTGAACGGCGTGCGCCTGCGCATGCCCGGCGGCGAGGGCTGGCAGTTCGTCGGCACCGCGATGGGTGCAACCCCGGTTCCGGTCGCCTTCACCGAACTCTACACCGCCCTGCAGACCCGCGCCGTTGATGCGCAGGACAACGGCTTTCCGGCCACGCGCTCGATGCGCTTTGACGAGCTGATCACCCATATGGGCCTGACCAGCCACCTGATCGCCGCGAACGAGTTCACCATCTCGCTGGCGAAATGGAACAGCCTGACCGCCGAACAGCAAGAGCGCGTGCAATCCTGCGCCGACAATTTCGAGGCGGCGCTGGATGCGATCACCCTGGAACAAGAGGGCCGTCTGCGCGCCGAATTCGAAGCGCAGGGGATCGTGGTCTACGAACCCGACAACGCCGCATTCCGCGCCCATGTGCACGAGGTGTACCGCAATTCGCCCTATTCGGCCGACTGGCCCGAGGGATTGCTGGACGCGATCAGCGCGCTGTAATCTGGCGTGATCCTGCCTGCGCGGGCGGCACGCTGCCCGCGCCCCTAGTCCTCGAGGATCGCCATGCCACGCCTTGATTCTGCCCTGAACCTTTTGCGTCAGGGGGCCGAGATCGTTGCAGCCCTGCTTCTGGCGTCGGTATTCGTCGTCTTCCTGCTGCAAATCCTGTTTCGCTACGTCCTGTTGATGCCCGTGGGCTGGACGGTGGAATGGGTGACCATCGCCTGGGTCTGGGTGATCCTGTTCGGCGCCGCCTTTGCGCTACGCGACGGCGAGTTGATCCGGCTCGACGTGCTCTATCTAGCGGTTCCCGATGGCGTGCGCCGGGTGTTCGACGTGATCACCGGCCTGACCTGCGCCGCGATTCTAGCCTGGACGCTGCCCAAATGCCTGGACTACGTCCAGTTCATGCGCATCGAGCGCACGGCCTACCTGCGCTGGCCCTATCACTATGTCTTTGCCATCTACATTCCCTTCGCCCTCGCCATCATCGCCCGCTGTCTGTGGCAGGCTTTGCGCGCGCTGGTGCCCGCGCTGAACCGGACCTCGCGCCATGGTTGATCCCTTTGCCCTTGCCATGCTGCTGATCGCGGCGCTGGCGCTGATGGGGCTGCCCATCGGCCTGTCGATGCTGTCGGGGTCCTTTGTCTATCTGCTGGCGCGCGGGCTGGACCCGTCACTGGCCGCCGAGACCATGCTTCAGGGCCTTTACAACGGCTACACCCTGCTGGCGGTGCCGCTGTTCATCCTGGCCGCCGACATCATGAATGTGGGGTCGCTGGCCGACAAGCTTCTGAACTTTTGCCGCGCGCTGGTGGGCCGGTTCCGGGGCGGACTGGGCCATGTCAATGTGATTTCCAGCCTGATCTTTTCAGGCATGTCGGGGTCTGCCGTGGCGGACGCCGTTGGCATGGGGCGAGTCATCATCAACCTGATGACGCGCAATGGCCAGTATACGCCGGCCTATGCCGCCGCCCTGACCGCCGCAACCGCCACCATCGGCCCGATCATCCCACCGTCGATCCCCATGGTGCTCTATGCCTTGGTGTCAGGGCAATCCGTGGGCTACCTTTTTGCTGCAGGCATCCTGCCGGGTTTCCTGATGGCCCTGATCATGGGCATTACCAATGCCGTCATGGCGCGGCGCCGGAATTTCCCCACGGACGAGGCCACCCCCCTGCGCGAGCTTCCCGGCATTACCCTGCGCGCCATTCCTGCGCTGATGCTGCCGGTGATCCTGCTGGGCGGGATCTATGGCGGGGTGATGACCCCGACCGAGGCCGCCGCCGTCGCCGCCGCCTATGCACTGTTCATATCGGTGGCTCTCTATCGTTCGGTCAGCCTTCGCGCGTTCTTTGGCACGCTGGTCAGCGGGGCGCGATCGACCGCCTCGGTGGGTTTGTTGATCGCCGGGGCGCTGGCTTTCAACTATGTGATCGCGCGGGAAAACATCCCGACCTCGGTGTCGGTGATGCTTAACGCCATGGACCTGACACCGGTCACGTTCCTGATCATCGTCAACCTGCTGTTTCTGATTCTCGGCTGCATTCTCGAGGCCGGGGTGCTGCTTCTCATCATCACGCCCATCCTGATCCCCACTGCACAAGCGCTTGGCATAGACCTTGTGCATCTGGGCGTGGTGCTGGTGGTCAATGCGATGATCGGCCTGATCACACCGCCCTATGGGCTCTTGCTGTTCATCGTCGGTGGCCTGACCCGCCAGCCGATGCTGTCCGTCGCACGGGAATTGCTGCCTTTCATCGCTGCCCTGATCGGGGCGCTGGTCTTTCTGACCTTCGTGCCGGACTTCGTTCTATGGCTGCCAAGGCTCTTGGGCTACGCGGGTTGAACGACCCTCATCCAGAAGGGATACGGCCCCGGAGCACACTCCGGGGCCGTCTCTTTTCTTGCATTCAACCTCAGCGACGGACTGTGAGCATCCGAAGCTGGCGCGACAGCGTGTCCAGCCCGTCGGCATTGCGCACGACGCGCGGGGTGATCATCACCAGCAGTTCAGTGCGCTGCATCGTGTTCGAGGTGCGGTTGAAAAGGTCACCCACCACCGGGATTCGCCGCAACACGGGCACCCCATTCTCGGCGGTATCGGTGCGCTCCTGTATCAACCCGCCCAAGAGCGCGGTCGCCCCGGATTGCACGACGATCTGGCTTTGTACCCGGCGCTGCGAGATGACCGGGTTCTGCCCCGCGGCGGTCTGCACCGAACGGGCCGAGGATACTTCCTGCACGATGTTCAGCATCACCGCGTTGTTCGGGTTGATGCGTGGCGTAACATCAAGGATCACGCCGACATCACGCGTCTCGACCTCTTGCGTCACGGTGACGGTGCCGCCCGACTGCGAGGTCTGAGAGGCGATGACGAAAGGAATCTGGTCGCCAACGTTCAGCCGCGAGGTCGCGCCATCGACCACTGTCAGATAGGGCGACGAGATCACCTGCACATTGGTCACGGATTGCAGCGCCGAGATCACCGCCTGCACCGAGGTGCTGCCGATCGTGCCGCCCAGCAGTGCCACGAACCCGCCGCCGCCGGGGTCGCCGCTGGTGCCCGCGCCAGACGAGCTGCGCAGGTCGAAACCGGCGCCCTGCAGGAACATCTGAACGCCGTATTGAAGCTGGTCGTTGATGTCGACCTCGATGATCGTGGCCTCGATCACCACTTGGGCCAGCGGAATGTCCAGGGCCCGAACGACCTCCTGTATTCGTTGGAACTCGACGAAATTCGACCGCACAAGAAGCGCATTGTTGCGCGGGTCCGACGTAAAGGTGATCCCCTCGCCCGAGGAGCGGCTGCCGGTGCCCGGCGCACCGGTCCGACTGACGCGAGGTGCGGCTTCGGGTTCGGCATCGTCGCTGCCGCGCAGGAAACGGGGCGCGCGCACGCCTGACGAGGTGACGCCCCGAGCCGATTCCCCATCGTTCGCGGACTGGATGGCGGCGGCGATCACGGACGAGGATGGATCGGTCGATCCCCTTTCGGTGTTTGGCACCAATGGCGCATCGCCAACGATCGAGCTGAGACGGGATGCCAGTTCCTGCGCATCGAGATGCGCCAACTGGATGATGCGCACCTGCGGCGAGTCGCGGTTTTCCACGTCAAGGTTACGCACCAGTTCGCTGATCTGCGCGATGGTCTGGCGGCTGTTGGCAACCACCAGGACCCCCGGTGCAGTGCTGACCGGCAGGATCGTCACATCCCCCAGTCCACGCTGGGCGTATAGGGTCGTGATCTGCTCGACGATTGCCTCCGGCGGGGTGCGGCGCACTGGAATGATTGCCAGCGCCTGGATCCCGGGCCGGGATTCGACCAGCGAGCGCACCAGTTCCTCGATCGACTGGAATTGCGACGGATCGCCCCGCACAACCAGATTGTTCGATCCGTCCAGTGTCGAAACCGTATTGCCGCTGGGGATCAGCGAGTTGACCACCTGCACCAGGTTTTCCGGCGGGGCGCGACGCATCGCGATCACATGCGAACTGTCGCCAGCAAGGTTACTACGCGCGCGCAGCCCGGTCAGGGTCTCCAGTTCGGCAGGGGTGCCGACATGATAGACGCTGTTGAAATACTGGATCATGTACCCGTTGCGCGCCAGGACATCGGCGAGAACCTGCAAGACCTCGGGCTGGGTGAACCTGCGCTCCGAGCGGAAGGTCACGTTGCCCTGCACACTGTTACCGATAATGTAGTTAAACTGCAGGATCCCGCCCAGCACGTTTCGCACGACCTGTGGCAGGGGTTCGTTGTCGAAATTGAGCGAGATGCCCCCGGTTCGCCCGCTCTCGGGTCCGCGCCACTGGCCACCCATGACCGGCTGGCGGGGCAAGGGTTCGATCAGGATCTCCTCGCCCTCGATATCGGTGTAATACTCGCCGCGCCCCTGCATCGCGCCTTCCGGCCCGACATTCACGCGCGACACATCCATCCGTCCACCGGTCTCGCGGTGGGCACCACCGGCAAGACGCGCCCGGGTGTCACCGGTAAAGACGGTTTCGCGCAATGACTGCGGACTGAAGAAGCTTCGCAACTGTGACACTTCCTCGCGGGTGGTCACCACCGTTGCACCGGCCTGATTGGTCGCCGCGACCAGTTCGATGTGCGACGGGGCCGCACCACTGCCGATCAGCGCACCACTACACGCCGCAAGACCGAGTGCGGCGATCAGAAGCACGCGCCGTGCAGTCATGCGCGCCCGGGCGGCACCCTGACCACCAAAGTTCAACGTCAACGTCATCGTCCCCACATCCCAAAGTTCAACGGCTTGGGTTGAAATTGTGCGATTCCACTCGATATAGATTTTGGCAGATTTTTCTTGTGGTTCCGCACCGTTCCTATCTACAGGGGGCACAAAACCATCCGATTCGCAATCTATCCCCCGAAAGTTTTCCACAGCCTGTGCCACGATCGTTGCACCGCTTTTTGCGGTATTGCGCCAGGGGTGTATGACGTTCGATACCACCCTGCACGTCAGGTCGCTTTACACTTTGACCTTGGGCGCAGCCCGCCATAGCTTGGTCTGGCAAGCGCGAGTGACAGTGCGGGGACGCAATGAGTGATCTGGCGAATGGCTTCCTTCTCAAGATCTTGAGCGGGCTGCAGTTCGGTGTCGAGGTCGCCCTTTCCGAGGGAACCTACAGCTTTGGCAGCAGCCCCGATTGCGACATCCAGTTCGCCGATGTCACGCTGGAACCGGTTCACGGGCGCATCCGGCTGAGGGGCGGCAAACTGGACATCCGCGCCGAGGCTGGCGCGCTTGCCACCTCGTCGGGACTGACGATTGCGTCGGGTTCGGGCGACTGGCACGAGATCGCGCAACTCGACATTATCGAGGCCGGCACCACGCGTTTTGCCGTCGGCGGCCGCGGTGCGCGCTGGTCGACCCTTGCGAGCGCGGCAGCCCATTCGGCCCAACCGACCGCTCGCGCCGCGGCCGCCCCCGGACGAACGGGCGGCATGGCGATGGGGGTACTGGGCGTCCTTCTGGTCGCAGGCCTCACCGTTGGCGGAGTGGTCTATGCCGGACGCGATCCTCTCAGCGCCAGCGCCGTCGTCGAAGAGGTGCGAGCGCCGGGCACCATCGTGCGCGCCGCGATTGCCTCCCTGCCCTTTCCCAGCGCGTTGGTGGTGACCGAGGCTGTCGACGGTACCATCGACGTGCAGGGCTATGTGCAACTGGCCGTCGAACGCCGGGCCGTCAACAATGCGCTGGCCGAGACCGGCGTGCAGACCCGTCGTCGGATCTGGGTGCGCGAATCCATCGAGAACGAGGTGGCCGAACTCTTGCGTTCGCAGGGCTCGGATCTGGGCTTTACCCTTTCAACCAGCGGCGAGTTGACCCTGACCGGCACCCTGCTGGACGCAGAACGCGCCGCGCGCATCGTGGCACTTGTGCGTGACGATGTGTTCGGCCTTTCCGCCGTCCGGGACGAAATTCGCACGGCCCCCTGGTTCCTGGGGCAGGCGAACCTGCTGCTGGACTCGGTTCGGTTGCGCGACCGCGTGATCCTGCGACTGGACGGACCATTGATCGAAGCGACGGGAGTCGTCACCACCGAACAAATTGATGGCTGGGTCGGCTTCATTCAGGTCTATGCCCGCCGCTATGCCGACCTTATCCCGTTGCGGTCGTTCGTGACGCTGGAATCGGCGGACGGTGCCGTCGGCGAGCCCATCGTCATTGGCGGAACCTCGGGCGATATTGCCGGGCGTGTCATCGCGCCTGATGCCCTGTCGCCGGGAGCCCCAACCGAACCGATGAGCCTGTTCGCCGTTCCGCAGACTGACGAGTCGGCCCGCCTTGTGCCTCAGGCCGGAGCAGGCTCGGGTCCGGATGCGGGGACTGGCACGGTCCCCGACCGCGAACGCGAGGAGTTGATCAGCGCCGCGCTGGCCCGCCTGTCGCGCGAGAACCCACAACTTTACGCGCTGATCTCGGGCCAGATTGCGGCGGGCCAATTGCCCAGCCTCGCCCAGGTCCAACAGGCTGCCGCGATCCTCGAAGCGCAACTCGTCCTGCGCGCCACGTCGGACGGGCCGCAACCCGCGATCCTGCTGCCGGGGCTCAGTGAGCCTTTGTCCCTCGCGCAGATCGGTGAGGTCATCGCGCGCTCGACCCTCGGCCCCGCAAGCACCGAAACCGCATCGTCCGGGCCTGGGGCGCCGGTCCAGACGGTTCAGACTGGCACTCTGATGGCGGCGAGTGGCCTGCTAGACAGCCTCTTTGCCCCGCTGCGGACAGACGAGGGAGCGCTGACCCCTGCAACCGGCACCGCACGGGCCGCACCACCCGCCAATGCAGCACTCGCGCCGGTGGATGCCGGGGGCGAGCCTGGGGGAGACGCCGCGACTTCCGGGCAAGTTGGCTCAGCTGGCGGGCAAGTTTCCTCGGCTGGCGGGCAGCAGGCAGGCATCGTGGCAACACTTGCGGCACCGAACGGTGCCGGGGCCGAAGGGTCGACAACCTCGGCAGACGGCATTTCGGCCGGTCCGACCTTGGATAGCGACGGCGTTCAGAGACCGGGCGCGGCTCTGACAGCCCTGCCCTACGAGCCCTCAGCCACCACTGGGGCCCTGAGCGGCACCGCGCAGCGGATCGTACTGGCCGCCTCGCGGCTGGCGGCGATACAGTCCGAGTCCGAGAACGGACGAAGCCTGTTCCTGACCCCGGATGACGGTGGCATGTCGTTGCTGGAACTGGTGTCGCTTCAGGGTGAAAGCCTGCAACGCGGCGAGACCTTGCTGCGCATGCCGCGCCCCCTGAGCGCCCGTCCGGTCGCGCTGGACGTGCCACGAACCTGCTGGCAAGGCTCTCGCATTCCGATCGAGGCCCTGCCCGCGACGCTGCTGATGCTCGATCTCTTCAGCCTGCATTCCGCGCTCGACCTTGCTGCGGTGGAACCTGACCTGCGTCCGGTGCTGATGGAGGCCGCTCTGTCGCCTACGCGCATCGAACACTGTCTGGACCATATCGGAACACCCTATGCAACGCGGCTTGCCAGCGCCTCGGCCTTCCTCAACGAAAGCCGACGCAACGACGACTTCTCGCAATTCCTGTTTCGCAACGTGCCGCCATTCGAACTGCCCGGGGTGGGAGTAAACCTGAACCAGGACCGGTATTTGCAGGCTGCCGACGGGACCAAGCTGCGCGAAGGCGGGGCGCCGGACCTTGGGAGTCGGCTGTCGGTGATTGGCGATCTGGGGGCCCTGTTTCGGGTCGAGGACGGCTGGCGCGTCTGGCTCTACCCTCAAACGCTGTCGTGGCGCATCGCGGACGACTGGACGCTGCGTTGAACCGCCAGTTCAACGTTCGCGTGTGACAAAGATCATTGCGACCCCCGGCCCACGGGGTAAAATGTCCCGGTCGGACGCATCTGGAGGCAGCTGATGGTGCCCATGCCCAAAGTTGGTGCAGCGCAAAGCTGGCTAGCACTGGATTCGTGCCTCGCCCCGTTCTCGCTGGCGAGCGCGCGGGAATGTGCTGCGAATGACATCGTCATCGATGGCAGCCGGATTTGTGTGGCCCAGCTTGGGCTGTCGATGGGTGACATCACCGGCCCCACCTGCTTGGCAGGCGGGCGGTCCGATGCCGAACAGGCCTATCTGGACGCCCTGGGCGCCTTTGCCGCCAGCGAGATGGACGCCGCGCAACTGAATTTCTGCGCGGCGCTCGGGTCGCCCGAATTGCGCGCGGCAGCGCTTTATGGTCTCGCCTGCTGTCAGGTCAGCCGCAAGGCCTTCGCCCCGGCGCTGGAGATCGTGCAGATCCTGCTTGCGGCGGGTGTGGACCACCCGGTTTTCAGCGCGCTCGCCGGGCAGGCCGCTGCCGCGATGAACGATACCACTCTGACCCGTCAGTACATGGCCCGGGCCGCGCGCGGTGCGCGCGGCGTACCCGACCTGCGCGACATCCTGCGCTTTGCGCAGCGCACCCTGCTGATCCAGCAGTTCGGCAACTGACATGGTGATGACGCCGCGTGTGCAGGGGCTGAATGTCGGGGTCACCGACATCCACCGCTGGCGCCAGCAGGACGAGGTTCATCTGCCGGAATCGCGGTTCCGGCCAGCACCGTTCCTGCCTCAGCCACAGGCACTGGACGCGATCCTGCGCCGCGAAACGCTGGACGAGCGTCTCGCCCGCCATGTCGTGCCCAGCACTGTCGACCCAGATCTGCTCGCCCCCGCCGTCATGAGCGCAACCCGCGTCGCCTTGCGTGACCGGATGGTGGCGGCAGCGGCCGCCGCGCGGGGCCGTCAGGCCGGCGTTCTGGCCCGCGCAGCCGAGCTTCTGGCCGATGAGGTCGCGCTCGATGACGATGTGCAGCGGGCCCTCGCAGCCTTGCTGAGGGGTTGACGCTTAACCTCAGGGCAAGGCCCGCGCGGCACGAAGGATCTCGTAGAAGCGGGAATAGAAATCATCGATGCCGCGTGCCTGGGTCAGCGACAGGTCCAGCATGATCGGGATGTAGAAGATCAGCACGAAGATCGCCAGCGCCGACTTGATCGGCATGGCCAGGATGAACACCTGGATCTGCGGGGCAAAACGGCTGACCATGGCCAGCGCGAATTCCGCAAGGAACATGATCGCGACGATCGGCGCCGCCAGCACGAAGGCCAGCCGCATCCCCGAATCGAGAACGGCAAAGATCAGTTCGGGAAACGCCTCGATGGTGATCGGGATCATCTCGGTGATGGGCCACAGCGGATAGGACCGATACAGCAGCATGGTCAGCACCAGAAACCCGCCCACCGAGAAGAAGTAGGTGATGAAGGCTTGCGAGAACAGCAAGCCCAGCGGCGCGGCTTCGTGCCCCTGGAGCGGGTCAATTGACGAAGCGATGGCCGCGCCGCGCTGGTTGTCGATCAAAGTGCCCGCCGCCTGCACCGCCCAGAATATCCAGAACACCAGATACCCCAAGAGCACACCGAGGGCGAATTCCTTGGCAAAATAGGCGATGAAAAGACCGACCTGACCGACGAATAGCCCGGTATAGGGTAGCGTCAGCGGAACGATGGGCAGGGTGATGACCAGAATGGCCACGTTGCGCGCCAGGCGCGGCACCGCCGTCGGCGCCAGAAGCTGCGATGCCCAGACAAAGGCATAGGCGCGCGGCATGGCCAGCAGGAAGGCCAGAAGATAGCCTTCAAAGGCGCGAAAGATCGCCAGAATGCCTGCCAGACCCTGTTCCATGGCGCCACCTTCCGCACACTCAGGCCATTTGGCAAGTACCCGTCGCAGACCCCTGCACGCGGGGCGTGTCATACGTCACCCAGCGCCCCGAAAGCCTCATGCTAGCGTTTGAGGAAAGGGAGGCTCGTCATGGCGTCGATCAACACCCCGTTGGAAGTCCTCCGCGTCCAGATCGCGACGAACAACGCGCATTCGCCTGTCGGTGCCGAGGTGATGTCGACGCAGATGGGCCGCTTTGGCCAGACGCAGGAGAGCGTCCAGGTCACCCCCTCGAAATCCGACATCACCGATGCGCTGGAAGAGCTGGGCATGTCAGTTGCCACGCGCGCCAAC
>CALEZJ010000556.1 GCA_937927885.1 uncultured Paracoccaceae bacterium
CCCCAGCCGATGCCGGTCTGCCCCTGCGCGGACAGCGGAAACAGCGTCGCCAGCCAGTCGATCGACGATCCCCGCAGGCCGATGGCAAACCCCTGCGCCACCAGCAAGGCCAGTGCGCCGCCGGCAATTCCCAGGAAGAGCGAGCCCGCCGCATCGCGCCGCCCCACGAAGGCCAGCGCAGGCAGCGCCAGGACCAGCGGCCAGAACCAGCCGCGCCCCTCGGCCGCCAGACCCAGCGCCGACGGGAACACCGGCCGCGCGCCCACGGGCAGGACCTGATACCAGGGCAGCGCCAGCACGGCCAGGGCCAGAAGGGCCAGCCACGCCATCCTCTCGCGCGCGGCGCGCGAGCTGCGTTCGGTTTCCGATGTCATGCCCGCTCTCCCGGCAGGATCGGGCGGCACCGCGGGGGCGCCGCCCGGGCTTTGTGCCTCAGCGGCGCGCGCCGATCTCGGCATCCCAGCGCGCCAGCAGGCGCTGGCGGGTCTCGCTGCTGCCATAGGTGGCAAAGTCGTAATCGATCAGCGTGATCTGATCGAGCGAGGGCGATTGCTCGGGCACCGGCGAGCCGACATTCGACGGCACCTGGAAGCTGTTGGCCTGCGCCCCCAGCGCCTGCGCCGCCGGGGTCAGCGCCCAGTCATAGAAGACGCGCGCGTTTTCCGCGTTGGGGCCGCCTTCGACCAGGCTCATCGAGCCGATCTCGTAGCCCGTCCCCTCGCAGGGAGCGACAGCCACGATGGGCGCGCCCTGAACGGCCTGCGCCACCGCGTCATGCATGAACACGATGCCGACGGCGGTCTCGCCGGTCGCCGCGTTGCGGATCGGCGCGGCGCCCGACTGGGTGTACTGGCTGACGTTCTCGTCGAGCTGGCCGAGGAAGGCAAAGGCCTCGTCCTCGCCCATGATCTGCACCAGCGTCGCAAGGAGCGTATAGGCCGTGCCCGAGGAATTCGGGTTCGCCACCTGGATGTCGTCGTCGAAACGCGCGTCCAGCAGGTCGGCCCAGCAGGCGGGCGGGTTTTCCGTGACCATGGTGGAATTGTAGCCAAAGCCCAGCGCCCCGGCATAGATGCCGACGGTGCGGTGTCCCGAAGCCTCGGCCTGGCGCAGCGCCCAGGGCTGCAATTCGGCCAGCATGGGGGAATGGTATTCCGCCGTCAGCCCTTCCTGCGCGGCCTGCAGATGCGGGTCGCCGGTGCCGCCCCACCACACGTCGCCGCGCGGCTGACCTTCCTCGGCCTTGATCTGGGCATAGGTTTCCCCGGACGAGCGGCGGGTCATCAGCACGTTGATCCCGGTCTCGCGCTGGAAGGTCTCGGCCATCAGCCGGCACCATTCTTCCTGCACCGAGCAGTAAAGCACCAGTTCGTTGTTCTGCGCCGCTGCGGGCAGTGCCAGAGTGCCCGCGATCGTCGCGGACAGCAGTATCCGTTTCATCATTGTCGTTCCTCCCCTTTGGGTGCCGCCTGTCCGGGTGACCCCCTGTCGATCAGGCTGCGACCGCTAACGAAAGGATATGACGTGTTTGCGACAATACCAGAAGAAAAACGAAAGCCGGGGGCTGAGCGTGCGCGAAAATTAGGTCGTATGCTACATTTTATTTGACAGGGTGGCGCGGGCGGGGCTATCAGCGGGCGCAGGATCAGGGAGGAACGCGCATGCAATATCACCAGAACGGATTTCATCCCGGCGACCCGGATGTGAAACCCGCCAGCGCCATCTGGCGCGACGGCGCGGGCGCCCTGCCCGACACGGTCGATGTGCTGATCGCGGGTTCGGGCCCGGCGGGGCTGTGTCTGGGGGCGCAACTGGCCTCGGTTCCCGGCATCCGCACGATGCTGGTCGAACCAAAGCTGGGCCCGATGGAAAAGGGGCAGGCCGACGGCATCAGCGTGCGGTCGATGGAGATGTTCCAGGCCTTCGGTTTCGCCGAAAAGGTCCAGCGCGAGGCGGTCTGGATCAACGAGACCACCTTCTGGACCCCCGGCGAGGGTGTGGCGCTGCACCGCGCGGCGCGGGTGCAGGATGTGCCGGAAGGGATTTCCGAACAGCCGCATGTGCTGATCAATCAGGCGCGCGTGCATGACATGTTCCTGGACATCATGCGCAACGCCCCCACCCGCACCCTGCCCGATTACGGCCTGCGCGTGGCCGACCTGACGGTCGATCCTGCCGCCGCCGATTATCCGGTGCAGGTCACGCTGGAACACACCGCCCCGGGCCGCGAGGGGCAGACCCATGCCCTGCGCGCGCGGTATGTCGTGGGTTGCGACGGCGCGCGCAGCGCGGTGCGCAAGGCGATCGGCGGCGCCCTGCATGGCGATGCGGCGCATCAGGCCTGGGGGGTGATCGACCTCCTGGCGGTCACCGATTTCCCCGATTGGCGGATGAAGTCCTTCGTGCGGTCGGCCGATGAGGGCATCCTCATGGTTCTCCCGCGCGAGGGGGGGCATCTGGTGCGGCTCTATGTGGAACTGGACGCTTTGGGCGAGGACGAACGCGCCGCCGACCGCGGCATGGGCGCCGAGGACATCATCGCCAAGGCGCAGCGCATCTTTGCGCCGTTCACGCTGGAGGCCAGGGAGGTGGTCTGGTGGTCGATCTATGAAATCGGCCACCGGCTGACCGACACCTTCGATGACGTGCCCGCCGGACAGGCCGCCAGCCGCACGCCGCACGCCTCGAACACGCGGGACCGGCCCGGCGCGAGGTCGTCGGCGCGGCAGAGCTTCGGCCAGGTCA
>CALEZJ010000557.1 GCA_937927885.1 uncultured Paracoccaceae bacterium
TCTACACTATCCTCTTCGTCGGCAGCGTCAGATGTGTATAAGAGACAGGATCTGGTGCGGCGACTGCTATGACATTCCCTATCGTTCGCTGGTGCCGCTCAAGGTGGAAAACCTGCTGGTCGCCGGGCGCAGCATCTCGTGCACGCACGAGGCGATGGGGGCGATCCGCGTGATGGCGACCTGCATGGCGATGGGCGAGGCGGCCGGGCGCGCCGCGCGGATCTCGGCCCGCGGCAACCGGCCGCCATCGGAAATCGACGTTGCCGAATTGCGCCGACAGCAACTGAGGCACGGCGTGTACCTGCGCAACCCGGATGGCAGCCGCGCCGCACCGAACGATCTGGAACGCGCGTCCTGAAACGGGACCGGACAGGAAACAGGTCATGACCGACAGGTGCTTTCTGGGGTTCGATGTCGGCACGGGCAGCGTGCGCGCCGGGCTCTTCGATGCTGCGGGTGTGCTGATCGCGTCGGCCACGCAAGCGATCCGCATCTGGCGCGAGGCGGGCGACCGGGTCGAGCAATCGTCAGACGACATCTGGCGCGCAGTGTCCCGGTGCACGGGCGCGGTGCTGGAACAGGCGGGTCTGACAGGGGCCCGGGTCGCCGGGATCGGGTTTGATGCCACCTGCTCGCTGGTCGTGCTCGGCGCCGGAGGGGTGCCACTGCCGGTCGGCGCGCATGGCGACCCTGCGCGCAACATCATCGTATGGATGGACCACCGCGCCACCCCGCAGGCGCAGCGCATCAATGCGACCGGTCATCCGGTGCTGGCCTATCTCGGCGGCAGGATCTCGCCGGAAATGGAGACCCCAAAGCTGCTCTGGCTGAAGGAAAACCTGCCAGAGACCTGGTCGAAGGCATGGCAGTTCATGGATCTGGCCGATTTCCTGACCTGGCGGGCGACTGGCAGCCTGACGCGCTCCATCTGCACGGTGACCTGCAAATGGACCTATCTGGCGCATGACGCCCGCTGGGATGCCGGGTATTTCCAGCAGATCGGGCTGGACGATCTGGCCGAGGAGGGCTTTGTGCGGATCGGCACCGACATCCAGCCCGCGGGTACACCCCTGGCGCGGGGGCTGAGCGAACAGGCCGCCGCCGATCTGGGGCTGGTGCCCGGCATTCCGGTTGGAGTCGGTCTGATCGATGCACATGCCGGGGGAATAGGCTCGCTGGGCGCCGGGGCCGAGACGCGCATGGCCTATGTCATGGGCACATCGGCCTGCACCATGGCCTCGAGCGCGCGGCCGCGGTTCATCCCCGGCGTCTGGGGACCATATCTGTCGGCGATGGTGCCCGGCCTCTGGCTGTCCGAAGGCGGCCAGTCCAGTGCCGGGGCCGCGATCGAGCAGGTTCTGGCGCTGCATCCCGCCAGCCCGGACCTGCGGGCCGAAGCCGACGCCGCCGGGATGGCGCTGCCGGATTTCCTTGCCGATCAGGCTGCCGAGGCGGCGGGGTCGCTGTCCGCAGCGGTTGGCTTGGCCGGCGGGATGATCGTCATCCCGGATTTCCTTGGCAACCGCGCACCTCATGCCGATCCGCAGGCGCGCGGCCTGATCGCCGGGCTGGACATGGCGCGAGACGTCGAAAGCCTGATCGCGCTCTATGTCGCGACCTTGACCGGGCTCGGTTACGGCCTTCGCCAGATCATCGCCGCCAGCCGGGCGCAGGGGGCGCAGATTGAGGCAATCGTGCTCAGCGGCGGGGCGGGGCGGCATCCGCTCGTGCGCCAACTGCTCGCGGATGCGGCCGACCTGCCGGTCGAAATCCCGGGCTGTCCCGAACCCGTGCTTCTGGGCGCGGCGATCCTGGGCGCCACCGCAGCCGGGACCTATCCCGACGTCCGCGTGGCCATGGCCGCCATGTCGCACCGGGAGAGCCGGATCCTGCCTGCCGGCGGCGCAATCGCGGCGCTGCACGCCGCCCGGTTCGAAGCCTTCGAGACGCTGCAACGAGCCGAGACCAAGGCGCGCAACCTGATGGCTGCCGCGCGCAACGGAGAGACCCGATGACCGACCTGAGCCTGCGCAACCTCACAAAGAGCTTTGGCGCCGTCGACGTGATCCGGGGCGTCGATCTGGATATCAAGGCGGGCGAGTTCGTGGTGTTTGTCGGTCCCTCGGGCTGCGGCAAATCCACCCTGCTGCGCATGATCGCCGGACTGGAGGACATCACCGGCGGCGATCTGACGATCGGCGGGCGGCGCTGCAACGATCTGGAACCGCGCGAGCGGGGGATCGCCATGGTCTTCCAGTCCTATGCGCTTTATCCGCACATGACCGTGCGCGAAAACATGAGCTTCGGTCTGAGCCTCGCGCGGGTTCCGAAGGACCGGATCGAAGCCGACGTGCTGGCCGCCGCGCGCATCCTGAAGCTGGAACCGCTGCTGGACCGCAAGCCCAGCCAGCTTTCGGGTGGCCAGCGCCAGCGGGTGGCCATCGGGCGAGCCGCTGTCGAACCTTGATGCCGCCCTCAGGATGGACATGCGCATGGAAATCGCCCGTCTGCACAAGGAACTGGGCGCAACCATGATCTATGTAACCCACGATCAGGTCGAGGCGATGACGCTTGCCGACCGCATCGTGGTGCTGGACGGCGGGAGGGTGCAACAGATCGGCGCGCCGATCGACGTCTACAAGTCCCCCGCCAACCGCTTTGTTGCCGGCTTCATCGGCTCGCCGCGGATGAATTTTCTGCCGGTCGTGGTGCGTGCGGCCGATGCGCGGGGCGTCACCGTCGAGGCCCCGGCACTCTCGCCGGTCAGGCTGGCAGCGACGGGGTTCGCACCCGGCGACAAGGCCTTGCTGGGTCTGCGACCGCAGTACCTGCATCGAAAGGGCACCCCCGGCGCAACGGCGCGCATCACCGGGCAAGTGGTTCTGGTCGAACGGCTGGGGGCGGAAACGGTGGTCAATATCCGCACCGCCGATGATCAGCAGGTGCTGGCGGTCCTGCCGCAGGACATTGATCTGGCGGCCGACGAGACGGCCGAATTCGGGTTTGATCCGGCGACCGCGCATCTCTTCAAGGCGGAGCACTGACATGACGGGCAAGGGGTGGGTGGCGATGCAGGGTCTCTCAGACAAGGTGGCGGCAGTGACGGGTGCGGCCTCGGGCATCGGGCTGGAATGTGCGCGGGTCATGCTGGAAGCGGGCGCGCGCGTGGTGCTCATCGATCGCGCCGGCGACGCGCTCCATGCCCGCTGCGAAGAACTGGGCGCGCAGGCCATTCCGCTGGTGCTGGATCTGTCGCGGCCCGCAGAGATCAGCGCCATGATGCCCACGATCCTGGCGCGGACCGGCAGACTCGACATCCTGCACGCCAATGCCGGTGCCTATGTCGGCGGGATGGTGTCCGAAGGCGACCCCGACGCCTGGGACCGGATGTTGATGCTGAACATCAATTCGGTATTCCGCTGCGTCCATGCCGCCCTGCCCCACATGCTCGACCGCAAGAGCGGCGATATTCTGGTGACCAGTTCGATTGCCGGGGTGGTGCCGGTGGTGGGCGAGCCGATCTATACGGCATCGAAACACGCAGTGCAGGCGTTTGTGCACACGCTCCGCCGCCAGGTCGCCAGATCGGGGCTGCGTGTGGGGGCGGTTCTGCCTGGCCCGGTGGTGACGGCGCTGCTCGACGACTGGCCGCGCGACAAGCTCGAGGCCGAACTGGCGGCCGGGGGCCTGATGCAGCCCCGGGAGGTTGCCGAGGCCGTCCTGTTCATGCTGACCCGGCCGCCGAACGTAACCATCCGCGATCTGGTCATCTTGCCGCAGCGCAACGATCTGTAGCCAGCGACCGACGCCGGGCGCGGCCTTGGACGCGTGCCTGCGGTTTGCCGAATTGCGGTCCTGACCCCCTGCAAACCCCGCAACCCAAACCCAGAGGTCAACCGGCGGCGCGGCGGGCTTTCAGACGCGGACCGACCCAGGGCCACAGGATGCTGAACAGCGCAACCGCCAGCAACAAGGCCGAGATGGGGCGGGTGAAAAATGGCCAGACGCCCTCATCCGTGTAGGTGATGCCTCGCCGCAGGTTCAGTTCCAGCATCGGTCCCAGGATGAAGGCCAGAATGAAGGGCCCGACCGGCAGACGCACCTTGTCCATCAGCAACCCGAAAGCCGCGAAGGCGAGAAGGAGGACATAGTTGAACGCGGTCGAGGAGCTGACGAACACCCCGATGAAGCCCAGCACCACGATCACCGGATACAGGAAATGATAGGGTATCTTCAGGATCGCCGGAAAAAGCCGCATGCCGAAGAACTGCAACCCCAGCGTCAGCACGGCGGCAATCAGCGCGGTCAGGAACAGCGCCCAGACGATCTCGGGATTGTTCGCAAACAACAGGGGGCCGGCCTGAATGCCGTGGATCATCAGCCCGCCCAGCAGGATCGCCGTGGTCCCGTCGCCCGGAATCCCCAATGCCACCATCGGGATCAGCGACCCGCCCACGGCAGCGTTGTTCGAGGTTTCCGAGGCAAAGACCCCGTCCACCGTGCCCTTGCCGAATTTCTCCGGGTGCCTTGAGCCCGATTTCGCCTGTGCATAGGCCACCATGTTGGCCAGCCCCGACCCCATGCCCGGCAGGAATCCGATCCACAGGCCGATCAGGAAGGACCGGATGATGTTCCACGCGTTGTCGAGGTATTCGCGCAGGCTGACACCGAAACCGCGGATGTCGGACATGTCGACCTTCGGTACCTGCTGCTGGCCCCGGGCCTGATCCTGCACGATCTGCTTCAGCGCAAAGAGGCCCAGCATGAGCGCGATCAGGTCAATCCCTCCGGCAAGGTTGATCAGGCCAAAGGTAAAACGAGCATAGCCGTCAATCGGCGCAAAGCCGACCGTGGACAGCAACAGCCCCAGCGCCGCCGAGGACATGCCCAGAAACACCGACCCGCGCGCCAGTGCCGAAACCAGTGCTATGGCGCAGAAGCCCAGCGAGAAATACTCCCACGGCCCCAGCTGCAACGCCAGCCGCGCCATCAGCGGGCTGAGGAACATCGCGATCAGGATCGAAAAGGCCGTACCCAGGAACGAGGCCACGATTCCCGCCCCCAGCGCCTTGACCGCCTCGCCGTTGCGGGTCATCGGATAGCCGTCGAAGGTGGTCGCGATGCTCGAGGGCGAGCCGGGTATCCCCAGCAGGATCGACCCGATCAACCCGCCCGACCCCCCGCCGATCCAGATCGACACCAGCATGGCGATACCGACCTGAGGCTCCATCCCGAAGGTCACCGGCAACAGCAGCGCCACGCCAAGACCCCCGGACAGGCCCGGAATGGCGCCCAGGATGATGCCGAGGACGGTCGCCAGAAGGATGACCAGAAAGGTCAGCGGCTCCATCAGGGTCAGAAGGGTATTCAACATGGGAAAACCTCAGAACAGGATGCCGCGAGGGAGGAAGGCGTTCAGCGTGGTGGCGAACAGCAGATGCACGCCCACCGTGACCGCGGCGGCATAGACCAGCCCCTGCCACCAGACCCGCCGCGCCGGACCCGCGATCACCGCCCACATGGCCAGAACGGCGGTGAAACTGGCGATGTGGAACCCCACCAGCCACAGGGCCAACGCGTAATATCCCAGCAACCCTGCCATCACGACGCCGCGCAGCAGGCCCGCGCGGTCCAGTGGCGGCCCCGGTTCGGCGGGTTTGGACAGGATCATGCCCAGCCCGCAGATCACCAGAATGGTGCAGGCAAAGATGGGGAACAGTTTCGGCCCCGGATCGGCGTTGAAGGTGCGCACGCTGATCTGCGAGGCAACGGCGATGCCCGTCACTCCCAGGGCCACCAGCGCCACGCCAAGCGGTCGTTCCGTGTTCATGCCTGCCTCCTCGTTGGAATGGGGCGGGGGATGAATGCCCGCGCCCCTGCGATCACTGTGCAGCCAGCCCCAGATGCCGGGCAAGCGCGCCGATGGTTTCGGCTTCGCGCGCGATGATCGCCTGCGCCTCGGTCAGGTCATAGGGGACAAAGCTGCTGTCGGCGGTGTCCAGGCGCTCCTGCACCGCCGCATTGTCGCCCATGCCACGGATCACCGCATTGACCTGTTCGGCGGTTTCGGCCGGGATGCCCGCCGGACCCCAGACCACCAGCGGCGCAATCCAGCTGACATTCAAGCCCTGATCCATGCAGGTCTGGAATTCGGGATAATCCGGGTTGGCCACCGGGTCGATCATGCACAGGACGCGCAACTGCCCGGTCTGCACGAATTGCCGGGCCGAACCCGCGCCCATGTTGCCGATGGTGATATGTCCGCCCTGAATCCCCGCGACCTTGTCCACCTCGGCCGAGGCCTCGACCAGGCGCAGTTCGACCCCTTCGTTCAGCATGATGACGCCGGCGATGAAATGCGTGGTGCCACCCAGGCTGACGCCGATCGTGTGTCGGCCGGGATTGGCACGCGCGTCGGCGACGAAATCGGCCATCGTGGCCCAGGGCGCATCCGGATGCACGGCAAAGACCTGCGGCGGATAGCTTTGCGCGATGCCCAGCGTGGTGAACTGGTCCAGCGACTGCTCGTAGCGCCCGGTCGCCTGCTGCACCAGCATGCCGGTGTGCTGGAACAGCAGCGTCTGGCCATCGGGGGCGGCGGTGCGCACGGTTTCCTGCGCCACGATGCCGCCGCCGTCGGGCTGGTTGACCACCGCCACCGAGGCGCCGGTGGCCTGTTGCAGGTAATCGGCAAAGATGCGGCCCATGATGTCAGTGCCGCCACCGGGACGCGAGGGGATCACCAGCTGGATCGGACCGTTGGGCCAGCTTTGGGCCTGAACGGCACCGGTGGTCAGGCTGAGCGCGAGGGCGGCGAGAAGGGTTTTCGTCGGGGTCATCAGATCCTCCCTTGATGACGGTGGAAAAGGTCGCTTGCCCAGGCCACGACATCGGCGCGGGCCTCGGCAAAGCGGCTGTGGCAGGCGATCAGGAAACCGTGGTCGGCGTCAGCATAGTTG
>CALEZJ010000558.1 GCA_937927885.1 uncultured Paracoccaceae bacterium
GCATCGCCGAAGCCGCCGCCTGGTGCGACCTGATCATGTTCACCATGCCCGACGAACTGCAGGCCGCGACCTACAAGCAGTATGTCCACGACAACCTGCGCGAGGGTTCGGCGATTGCCTTTGCCCATGGCCTGAACGTGCATTTCGGCCTTATCGAGCCGAAAAAGGGCGTCGATGTCATCATGATGGCACCGAAAGGCCCCGGCCATACCGTGCGCGGTGAATATGTGAAGGGTGGCGGCGTGCCCTGCCTGGTGGCGGTGCATCAGGATGCGACCGGCCGGGCGATGGAACTGGGCCTGTCCTATTGCTCGGCCATCGGCGGCGGGCGTTCGGGGATCATCGAGACCAACTTCCGCCAGGAATGCGAAACCGACCTGTTCGGCGAGCAAGCCGTGCTGTGTGGCGGTCTGGTCGAACTGATTCGCATGGGCTTTGAAACCCTCGTCGAGGCGGGCTATGAACCCGAGATGGCCTATTTCGAGTGCCTCCATGAAGTGAAGCTGATCGTGGACCTGATCTACGAGGGCGGCATCGCGAACATGAACTATTCGATCTCGAACACCGCCGAATATGGCGAATATGTCAGCGGACCACGCATTCTGCCCTATGACGAGACCAAGGCGCGTATGAAGGCGGTGCTGCGCGACATCCAGACTGGCAAGTTCGTGCGCGATTTTATGCAGGAGAATGCCGTTGGGCAGCCCTTCTTCAAGGCGACCCGCCGGATCAACGACGAGCACCAGATCGAGCAGGTCGGAGAGAAGCTGCGCGCGATGATGCCCTGGATTTCCAAAGGCAAGATGGTCGACAAGTCGCGCAACTGAGCACGGCGCGTAGGGTGGGGTTTCACCCCACCTTGCAGCATTGCTGTAAGGGTTTGCGGGGGCCGGGGGAAACCTTTGGCCCCCAATTTCACGCCCGCGTGAGGGGGAATGCGGGGGCGGGCGATCCATGCTAGGGTCTCCAGGATAATGTCCGGAGGTTGCCATGAATCGTCGCTCCATGCTCAGTCTTGTTCTTGGCTCATTGGCCCTGCCGGTGGCGGCCGGGACCGGTGTACGCTTTGAGAATGGCGATACCCGGGGGGTTGCGGTCCTGCGCACGGACCTCAGGCTGGTGCGGGTGCAGGCGGTCTCGCTAGGGGGTGGGCTGGGGTTGCGCTGGCGCGGCGGAGCGCCGATCTGGAATGAAGACCGGTTCGATCTGTCGCATGTCAGCGGGCTGTTTCGTCAGCCCTTTGGCCGCCGCTGGGAGACGGGGCGCACGCTGGGCGTGGTCGCGGCCACGTCGGACGCATTGACCGCAGATTTGCCCGGGTCGGCGGCGCTGGAAGGGCGGCGTGTGGTTCTGGGGGTGGACGGCGTGTCCTGGGACCTGCCGGGGGTTCTGTCGCCTGTCGGCGGTGCGCGCGGAGGTGAAATCATGGGCGAGGCACGGTTGGGCGCGGATGGCGTGGTGCTGATCCAGCTTGCGGGTTGGGCAGCGCTCTGATCTGACGACGGCATGGAGTTTGAAGTCGACACCTGCGGGCTCTTGTGCCCCTTGCCCGTCTTGCGCGCGCGCAAGCGCCTGATGGCGTTGCCACCGGGCGCGGTATTGCTGGTGCGGGCGACGGACCGGGCCTCGATCCTCGACATGCCACATTTCTGTGCCGGGGCGGGGCACGAGTATCTGGGCCTGAGCGAGGACGGCGCGGTGCTGGTGCATCGAATCCGGCGGGGGGCGTCAGATCAGGCTGGCGGCGATCCGGCGTAGCCGGGTTTCGTGGCCAAGACCCAGAATCCAGCCCTCGTCCGCGATCTCGGGCAGGTCCGGAACCTTCAGCAGTTCTTCCCATCCATCTGCCGCAGCAAGGGTGCGTGACAGCAGCGTGACCTGCACCTCGTCCTTGATCCGTTCCGGCGTCAGGCGAGCGGTTACTTCGGTGGATAGGAGCGAGGGAAACACCTCGGCCAGGACCACGGGCGTGGTGGGGGTCTCGAACGGCCATACGTTGACCGCGCCCGCGAAGTTGTGGCGAAGGCGGTTCAGCACCGGGAGGCCGGTCAGGCTTTGCGAGCCGACCGCCCCGACACCGCCCAGTTTCCATGGCGATTGCGCGCCACTGGCCGTGGCATCGGCGCGGCGGTGTTCGGCAAGGCCGTGACCATGACGCAGTCGGCCCTTGTGTGGTAGCTCGGGCAGCGGCAGTCGCGTCGGGTTGAACCAGAAGGGGCCAAGTCCGGGCAGGCAGGCGTTCATCCGCGCCGCCACCTGAAACCGGTTCGAGCGGTTTTGCGCATCGTCCTGAAGATGGGCACACAGCCAGTCCCAGACTGCCAGCGCGCCAGGTTTCCCGGTCAACGCGCGGGCAAATCCCTGGGGATAGCCAAAGGCAAAATCGGCTCCGATCAACAGGCGCTGACCACGCGCCAGGCTGTTGGCGACGAGGGCGTTCAGCAGGGCTTCGGCCTTTGTCCGTGTCGGGGGATTGATGGCGGGGGCATCGTTCAGGCCCAACCAGATCGAGTCGCGTCCCTGTCGGGGCTGATTGGCGGCTGACCAGTCCAGAATGGCGATGCGGTCAAACCTCATGCGAGGGTTTCGGCCAGCGCCAGATCCTGCGGCGTATTGATGTTGAAAAACGGGTCCGGTTTCCCCGAGAACACCACCTCCCGTGCACCCAGCGCTGTCAGGCAGCGGCCCATCCGCCGCTCGCCGGTTGCCAGCACCTGCCGCAGCGTGTCGCGCAGATCCGTGGGCCAGAGTGCCACCGTCGGGTGTCGACGCAGCGCGCCGTCGGGGGCATGGCTGGCAGCGAGGGTCAGGCCGCCGGGCGCATCCAGTCGCGCCACCAGGTCGACGGGCAGAAATGGCGTGTCTCCCGACACCGTCACCAACGCCTGCGCGCCCAGTCCCGTGGCCCAGTCGAGCCCGGCCAGGACCCCCGCCAGCGGGCCGGGCTGATCGGGAAGCAAGTCGGCCAGAACTGGCAGGCCGAAGGCTGCAAAACGCGCCGGGTTCCCGTTCGCGCTGAGCGCCAGAGGTCCGACCTGTGGGGCAAGACGATCCAGAATATGTGTCAGTATGGGGCGGTCCATCAGCAGGCGCAGTGGCTTGTCGCCGCCACCCATGCGGCTGGCGCGCCCTCCGGCCAGGATGATCCCTGCTATCATGGTCGTGCTTTCCCTATGGACTGGGGCAGGGTATCAGGGGCAGACACTGCGGCAAGGGGGCAAGCGATGACGGCACTGGCCTATGTGACCAAGGACGGGCGGGGGGCATCCGACCGCCTGCTGGCCGAGGTCGCCGCCCGGCTTGATGCGCGGGGCTGGCCGCTAGCGGGCGTGGTGCAGTTGAACGTCGATGTCAGGGATTCGGACCTTTGCGACATGCATTTGCGGATCCTGCGCAGTGACCGGCAGGTGTGCATCAGCCAGTCGCTGGGGGTGGGTTCGACCGGGTGCCGGTTGAACCCCCAGGGTCTGGCCGAGGCAGTGGGGCTGGTGGAACCGCTTCTGGCCGATGCGCGTCTGCTGATCGTCAACAAGTTCGGGAAGGCCGAATCCGAGGGTGACGGCTTTCGGGATTTGATCGGCCAGGCACTGGGGCAGGGGATCCCGGTGCTGACGGCGGTGAACGCCTTGAACCGCGCCGCATTCGACGCTTTCGCGGGTGGGATGGCCGAGGCTTTGCCAGGCGATCTGGACGCGATCCTGGACTGGTGCGACACCGCTGCTGCCGCGACGATTTGACTCCGGGGGCTGAGGGGGGCTTGACCCGAGGCGCCCGAGCGATGAGGTCAGGGCGAGAACCCCGGAGGCTGCGATGACCACCCAGATTCTGCGCGTTGACGGCATGACCTGCGCGGCCTGCACCTCCCGTCTTGAACGCGTGCTGTCGCGTGCCGAAGGTGTCAGCGGTGTGCGCGCCAATCTGATGACGGGCGCGGTGGCGGT
This sequence comes from uncultured Paracoccaceae bacterium, assembly GCA_937927885.1. GTDB lineage: Bacteria > Pseudomonadota > Alphaproteobacteria > Rhodobacterales > Rhodobacteraceae > Pararhodobacter. Next base: position 3,942 of record CALEZJ010000558.1, read on the forward strand.
GGACGGGACGCCAGACCCCGCGCAGCTGGCGAGCAAGGTCGTGCAGGCTGGCTTCACCCCCGTCGAGGAGGCTGTCTCTTATACACATCTCCGAGCCCACGAGACAGGCAGAAATCTC
>CALEZJ010000559.1 GCA_937927885.1 uncultured Paracoccaceae bacterium
GGATATTTGAGGACAGATGAGGGGCAGGACGGCGGTTCGCAAGGCTTCTAGCAGTCCGATGCGGACCGCGCCAGCGCGCAGGAACCCGCCCGAAACCCGCGCGCGGGCTTTTCCAGCCGGAAAACACTGTGTATGTGGCAATCTGATGCCCTTGGTCGGAGGATGACGCATGCGCCGGGTTGTGGTGACGGGTCTGGGAATGGTGACGCCGCTGGCCTCGGGGGTCGAGGCGACCTGGTCGCGGCTTCTGGCCGGGCAATCGGGGGCCGGGCCGATCACGCGCTTCGACGCGAGCCACCTCGGCACGACCTATGCCTGCGAGATCCCGCTGGGCGACGGAACCGACGGGACCTTCAACCCCGATCAGTGGATGGAGCCCAAGGACCGGCGCAAGGTGGATGATTTCATCCTTTACGGCATGGCCGCCGCGACACAGGCGGTGCGCGATGCCGGCTGGGAACCCGAGGACGAGGAAAGCCGCCTGCGCACCGGGGTGATGATCGGATCGGGCATCGGCGGGTTGCAGACGATTGCCGAGACGGCCTTGCTGATCAAGGAAAAGGGGCCAAAGCGCGTCTCGCCCTTTTTCATTCCGGGTAGCCTGATCAACCTGATTTCGGGGCAGGTCAGCATCCGGTTCGGGTTCAAGGGGCCGAACCATGCGGTGGTGACCGCCTGTTCGACGGGCGCCCACGCCATCGGCGATGCGGCGCGGCTGATTGCGTTTGGCGACGCGGATGTGATGGTGGCGGGCGGGGCCGAGGCGCCGATCTGCGAGATTGGCATCGCCGGGTTCAACGCCTGCAAGGCGCTGTCAACCAAGCGCGCGCACGAGCCGCAGAAGGCCAGCCGCCCCTATGACGCGGACCGCGACGGATTCGTGATGGGCGAGGGGGCCGGGGTGGTGGTGCTCGAGGAACTCGAGCACGCCCGCGCGCGCGGCGCGCGGATCTATTGCGAGGTGCTGGGCTATGGCCTGTCGGGCGACGCCTATCACATCACCGCCCCGTCGGAAGATGGCGACGGCGGCTTTCGCAGCATGTCGGCCGCGCTGAAGCGGGCAGGGATCACGCCGGATCAGGTGGATTACATCAACGCCCATGGGACCTCGACGATGGCCGACACCATCGAACTGGGCGCGGTCGAGCGGCTGATGGGCGAGGCGGCCGCAAAGGCCACGATGTCGTCGACAAAGTCGAGCATCGGCCATCTGCTGGGCGCTGCGGGCGCGGTCGAGGCGATTTTCTGCGTGTTGGCGATCCGCGACCAGATCGCCCCGCCGACGATCAACCTGGACAATCCGGCGGTGACGCCAAGGCTGGACCTTGCGCCCAATACCGCTCGCCCGCGCAAGATCGAGGTCGCCCTGTCAAACAGCTTCGGCTTTGGCGGCACCAATGCCAGCCTGGTACTGGGCAAGGTTCGCACCTGATGTGGAAGCACATCGCGGCGAACGCGCTGACCCTGCTGATCGTGGCCATCGTCCTTCTGGGCGGGGTGGTCACGATGGGCCAGCGCGCCTTTGTCGCCGAGGGGCCCCTGGAGCAGCCGATCTGCCTTCGAGTCGAGCGCGGCGCGAGTCTGCGTGCGGTGGCGCAATCGCTGACCGAACAGGGCGCGGTGTCGAACGCCATGCTGTTCCGGCTTGGCGCGCAATATGACGGACGCGATTCGCAGTTGCGCTTTGGTGCCTATCTGGTGCCGCCGCGTGCCTCGATGGATGCGATCCTCGATCTGGTGACGCAGGGCGGGGCCTCGACCTGCGGGACCGAGGTGGTTCTGCGTATCGGTGTCACACAGGCCAGCTATCTGGTGCGCGAACTGGATCCCGCCACCAGCCGCTTTACCGAAACATTGACGCTGCCGCTGGAGACAACCGAATTTCCGGCCGATTATCGGAGCGTGGCTGCGCAGGCTGATACGAGGTTCCGGGTTGCCATCGCCGAGGGTGCGACGAGCTGGCAGATCTGGAACGCGCTGTCGCAGGCCGAGTTCCTGTCGGGCCCGCCCGGTGAGGTGCCGGCCGAGGGCACGTTGTCGCCTGACAGCTACGAGGTACGGCGCGGGGCCGAGCGCAGTGCGCTTCTGGCCGAGATGGCCAGTCGGCAGGCGGCAATTCTGGCGCGCGCCTGGGAAAACCGGGTGCCCGGCCTGCCGCTGCGCAGCCCGGAAGAGGCGCTGATTCTGGCCTCGATCGTGGAAAAGGAAACCGGTGTCGCCGACGAGCGGCGGGTGGTGGCCAGCGTGTTCCTGAACCGTCTGCGCGTGCCGATGCGGCTGCAGACCGACCCCACGGTGATCTATGGCATCACGCGCGGGCAGGGCGTTCTGGGACGCGGTCTGAGGCGGTCCGAGTTGAACGCGCCGACGCCCTGGAACACCTATCAGATCGACGGTCTGCCGCCGACGCCCATCGCCAATCCCGGTCGTGCCAGCATCGAGGCGGTGCTGGATCCGGACACGACGCCCTATCTCTATTTCGTGGCGGATGGCACCGGGGGGCATGCCTTTGCCACCACTCTTGCCGAGCACAACGCCAATGTCGCGCGCTGGCGCCAGATCGAGGCGACTCAGGGTAATTAGGGTTTTAGGCATTCGCCGGATGCTCGCGTTGCGCGAGTGGATTGACCGAGGAAACGCGCTCTGGTAGTAATTGCGGCATGCTGGATGGATTCGGCGCGCGGCCCGGGGCACCCCCCGGGCCGTTTCCCGTTTCCGCTCGCGCGGGGCAGCGAACGGCAGGCGACACGCATGACACAGCACGACCCCCAACCGGGGGAGGAGCCCCTGCACCACCTTGTGGCGCAGGCGGAACGGCAACTGGCCGCATATGGCGAACAGCTCGATGCGGCGATCGAGGACATCAGGGCGGGCAATCTGGCGACGATCAAGGATCAGATCGCGTTGGCCGCTGCCCTGCGCAAGGCATTGGAGGCCGTATTCAGTGAGCGTGCAAGGCTTGAGAAACTCGTGGGAGCTGACCGAAACGGCGGCGGAGAGCTGGATCTCGACGCCGCAGGGGCCGAGGTGCGACGCCGAATGGCTCGCCTGCGCGCCGCGCAGCCTGCGCGAGGAGGTCCTGACTGACCTGACGCCGCAGGAACTGGCGGCGCTGCCCTGGCTCTTTGACTTCTGGGCGCTGCCGCATCAGCGCGCGCCCGAAGGCCACTGGCGAAGCTGGGTCTGCATGGGCGGGCGCGGCGCGGGGAAAACCCGCGCCGGCGCCGAATGGGTGCGCGCGCAGGTGGAAGGGGGGCGGCCGGGCGATCCCGGCCGGGCCCGGCGCGTGGCGCTGGTGGGCGAGACGCTGGATCAGGTGCGCGAGGTGATGGTCTTTGGCGAATCGGGCATCCTCGCCTGCTCGCCCCCCGATCGCCGTCCGCATTGGGAGGCCACGCGGCGGCGGCTCGTGTGGCCGAACGGCGCGGTGGCGACCTGCTATTCGGCCCAGGAGCCCGAATCGCTGCGTGGCCCGCAATTCGATGCGGCCTGGGCGGACGAGTTGGGCAAATGGAAGAAATCCGCCGAGGTCTGGGACATGCTGCAATTTGCCCTCAGGTTGGGCGACGACCCGCGGGCGGTGGTGACGACCACGCCCCGCGCGCAGGGCGTCCTGCGCGCGCTTCTGGCCAACCCCTCGACCGTGCTGACCCAGGCGCCGACCGAGGCCAACCGCGCCTTTCTGGCGCCCTCGTTCCTGACCGAGGTCGAGGCGCGCTATGGCGGAACGCGGCTGGGGCGGCAGGAACTGGAGGGCGCGTTGCTCGAGGACGCCGAGGGCACCCTGTTCCCCCAATCCCTGATCGATGGCTGCCGGATCGCGGCGGCGCCAGCCTTTTCGCGCGTCGTCGTCGCCGTCGATCCGGCGGTCAGTGGCCACGCCGGATCGGACCTGTGCGGCATCGTGGTGGTGGGGGCAATGACCGAGGGCCCCGTCACCGACTGGCGCGCCGTGGTGCTGGAGGACGCGAGCCTGCGTGCCGCGAGCCCCTCGGACTGGGCGAATGCCGCCATCGCAGCGATGCGCCGCCACAAGGCGGATCGGCTGGTGGCCGAGGTCAACCAGGGCGGAAACCTCGTGGCCTCGGTCCTGCGCCATGTCGACCCGCTGGTGGCGGTGCGCGCCGTCCATGCAACCCGCGGCAAAGTCGCGCGCGCCGAACCCGTCGCGGCCCTTTATGAACAGGGCCGCGTCAAGCATCTGCGCGGGCTTGCGTCACTGGAAGAACAGATGGCGCAAATGACCGCGCAGGGCTATGCGGGCACCGGCAGCCCCGACCGCGTGGATGCGCTGGTCTGGGCCCTGACCGACCTGATCCTTGACCCCGCCGACCGCTGGCGCGCGCCGGGGGTCCGGTTGCTCTGACCGGGGGGGCGTCGGCCATCGGGCGCACGCCGGACAACCCCCAGGGGTGCCGCGCACCTCCCCCGCGGACATTCGAGGCACGAAACTGGAGGGGGGCCTTGCCCCTTCATCTTGCCCCAAATACTCGTCTTGCCACGGTTCCCCGGGGCGCGGCGCCCCCTTGCCAGAGCGCCCGGTCGCGGGCAGGGTCGGGCAGGGACACAAGGAGGACCGGCATGACCGACACGATGCGCTATGCTGCGATCATGCTGGCGGCCGGGGTCGGAATTCCGCTGCTGGCGGCACTCAATGCGCAATTGGGCGCGCGCATTGGCTCGCCAACGGCGGCGGCTGTGGTACTGTTTTGCGTGGCGCTCGTGGTGTCGCTGGCCGCGATGCTGGTCACCCGCGGGGCGGGCGGGCTGGCGCAGCTTTCCGCGCAGCCGGTGCATCTGTTTCTGGGCGGGGCGCTGGTCGCCTTCTATGTCCTCGCCGTCACTTTTGTCGCGCCGCGGTTCGGGGTCGGGACTGCGGTCTTTTTCGTGCTTCTGGGGCAGATGGTCTCGGCGGCGGTGATCGACCAGTTCGGGCTTTTTGGCGCGCTGGTGCGGCCCCTGACCCTGATGCGCGCGGCCGGGATCGGTTTCATGGCGCTGGGGCTCTTGCTGATCCAGCGCGCCTGAGGTCCCGCCTGTCCCTCTTGCCCCGGGACGCGCGCGGCGCTATGCGCGCAGCCCATG
>CALEZJ010000560.1 GCA_937927885.1 uncultured Paracoccaceae bacterium
TGCGGCGCGCGGATCAGATCGCCCCCCGGCACCGGCGCTATGAACCGCCCGCCGAGGGCACGCATCAGCGCGGGCAGTTCGTGGTCCTGTTTCAGCAGGGCTTCGGCGCGCGCCAGCGCCTGCGCATCGCCCTGCATCTGCGCCAGCATCCGCGCGCGCTGGGCCTCGCCCATCGGTTTTCCCACCACATGCAGCCCTTCGGGGATCAGCGCGGCTTCGGTTTCCAGCAGCGTCAGCCAAAGGGACTCGGGCGGACCGCTCAGGTCGACCGCTGCCGCCTGTTCGGCGATCATCTGCTCCAGCGCCGCGCGTTCGGGCGCCGGGGCGGGCAGGGCGCGCCAGCGTGTCAGGCTGTCGCGCAGGTCGGCAAGGCCGCGGTAAAGGCCGGCCTGCGCCAGGGGCGGCGTCAGATGGGTGACCGTGATCGCGTTCGAGCGCCGCTTGGCCAGCGTCGCCTCGGACGGGTTGTTGGCGGCATAGAGGTAGATGTTGGGCAGGTTGCCGATCAGCCTGTCCGGCCAGCACGACCGCCCCAGCCCGGCCTGCTTGCCCGGCATGAATTCCAGCGCGCCATGCATGCCGAAATGCAGGATAGCATCGGCGCCGAAATCCTCGCGCAGCCAGCGATAGAAGGTGGTGAAGGCATGGGTCGGCGCAAAGCCCTTTTCGAAAAGCAGGCGCATCGGATCGCCTTCATAGCCAAAGACCGGCTGGATTCCGACGAGGACATTGCCGAATTCGGCCCCCAGGACGAAAACCCCGCGGCCATCGGATTGCGCACGCCCCGGGGCGGGGCCCCAGGCGGCTTCGACCTCGGCCAGCCAGGGGGTGCGGCGCACGATCACATCCGCCGGAACCTGTACCACGACATTGGCGGCTTGACCAAAGCGCGCGGCGTTGCCGACCAGCACCGCCTCGCGCAGGGCCTCGACGCTGGTGGGCGGCACCAGCGTGTAGCCTTCGCGCGCCATCGCGTGCAAGGTGTTGTAAAGGCTTTCAAAGACCGAGAGATAGGCCGCCGTTCCCACCGCGCCGGCATTGGGCGGGAAGCCGTAAAGCACCACCGCCACCTTGCGCTGCGCCACATCGCTGCGCCGCAGATGCACCAGCCGCGCGACCTTGTCAGCCAGAACCGCGATCCGTTCGGGGCACGGGGCCATGGCGCGCGCTTCGGGGCCCGGCACGCAGCCCTTCGGGCAGCCGGCGCAGCCGCCTTCGCCGTGGCGCCCGGCAAAGACCGTGGGGTTGGTGGCGCCGTCGATTTCGGGCAGCGCGATCAGCATGGTGGTTTCCACCGGCCCCAGCCCCCCGCCCGAGGCCGCCCATTGTCCCAGCGTCTGGAATTCCAGCGGATGCGCCGCGACATAGGGCACATCCAGCGCCGAAAGCGTTTCCACCGCGGCCGGGCTGTCGTTGTAGGCGGGCCCCCCCACCAGGCTGAAGCCGCTCAGCGACACCAGCGCGTCGATCCGGCCAAGGTGATGCGCCTCGATCGCCGGGCGGGCATCGAGGCCCGAGGCGAAGCCCGGCACCACCGCCAGACCCCGCGCCTCGAAGGCGGCGATGACGGCGTCGTAATGCGCCGTGTCCCCGGCCAGGATATACGAGCGCAGCATCACCAGCCCGACCGTGCCACAGGCGCCCTCGGGGCGTGGCAGCAGGGCGGCGTCGGTCACGATCCCTCCAGCGTGGCGCGCGCGCAGGGCGGGATGGTAAAGACCCACATCCGGGTAATCCACCGGCGCCGCCGCGCGGATGCCGTGCCACTCGGGGCGCTCGCCATAGCGGGCGACCAGAAAGCGGATCATCGCCTCGATGTTGTCGTCGGACCCGCCCAGCCAGTATTGCATCGACAGGAACCAGGCGCGCAGGTCCTGCGCCTTGCCGGGGATGAAGCGCAGGATCTTTGGCAGCCGACGCAGCATCGACATCTGCTTTTCGCCCGACTGGCTGGCGCCTTCGCGCTTACCGCGCAGCTTTTTCATCAAGGCCGCCATGCCGCTGGCGGGCTGCGTCATGTCGAGATCGCCCATCTTCGTCAGTCGCACGATCTGCGGATCGGCGATCACCCCGACAAAGGCATCCACACGCGCGCGCGCCTCGGTCAACCGGTCCAGCACCGGGCGGATATGCTCTTCGAGGAACAGCAGGTTCGCCACGATCAGATCGGCGCGGGCGATGTCGTCGCGCGCGGCGACCAGTGCCGCGGGGTTGGATGCCCAATCGGCGGCGGCGTGAATGGTGACGGTCAGCCCCGGAAAGTCGCGCAAGAGCCGGGGCAGGGCGCGTGCGGCAGGCCCCGCCGCATGCGCGTCCAGTGTCAACACCACGAAGTGGTATGGCCGTACAGGGGGAGTGGCCCTATCGAGCATAATGCGCCTTGGCCTCGTAAAGGGTCTGAAGGCCGATCGCGCTGAGACCGCGTTCGGCGGCGAATTTCTCGGTGTTGCGCCGCGCCTTGCCGCGCACGAAGAAGGGGATCTTCTTCAACTCGTGCTCGGCATCCGAGAGCCAGACGATGGTTTCGGGAGCGGCGGGACGGGGTGCCACCGCCGCCCCGCTGGCGCCGACCGGGACGGGGCCGGGCACCACGCAAGCGAGAGAGACCGCCGAAGCGGACGGAGCGGCGGGGCCTCGGGGCGCCTCGGAGGGGGGCGCGATGCTGTCGGGGGCCGCGCCGTGCGGCGCGACAGGTTTCGGCGCGTGACCGCCATGGTGCGAGGGGCCGGCGGCGTCGTGGAACTCGAAATCGTCGCGGAACATGGTCAGCAGGTGTTCCTCCAGCCCCATGACCAGCGGGTGAACCCAGGTGTCAAAGAGGACATTCGCCCCCTCGAACCCCATCTGCGGCGAATGACGCGCGGGGAAGTCCTGCACATGCACGGGCGCCGAGATCACGGCGCAGGGGATGCCCAGCCGCTTGCCGATGTGGCGCTCCATCTGGGTGCCCAGGATCAACTCGGGCTGAAGCGCCTCGATGGCGGATTCGACCTCGAGGTAATCGTCGGTGATCAGCGCCTCGAGCCCCATCTCGCGCGCCAGGGCGCGGACCGGGCGGGCCATCTCGCGGTTGTAGCAGCCCAGACCGCAGACCTCGAACCCCATTTCATCGCGCGCGACCTTTGCGGCGGCCATGGCGTGCGTGCCGTCGCCAAAGACAAAGACGCGCTTGCCGGTCAGATAGGTGCTGTCGACCGAGGCCGCCCACCAGGGCTGGCGCAGGCGGCTGTCATCCACCGGCGCGGTCGAACCCGAAAGCGCGCGCAACTCGTCGATGAAGGCGCGCGTGGCACGGGCGCCGATGGGGATGGTGCGGGTCCAGGGCTGCCCGAATTCGCGTTCCAGCCAGCGCGCGGCGGATTCGGCGGTTTCGGGATAAAGCAGCACGTTGAAATGCGCGGCCCCCAGACGGGCCAGATCGGCCGGTGTGGACCCCATCGGCGCCGTCACGTTGACGTCGATGCCCATTTCTTCCACGAGCGCGGTGATTTCGGCGACATCGTCCCGGTGCCG
>CALEZJ010000561.1 GCA_937927885.1 uncultured Paracoccaceae bacterium
GGCACCTATGCCAGCCAATCCGACAAGGGCGAAATCGTCATCGGCGGTGCGCTGGACCGCGTGCCCTCATACGGCCAGCGCGGCAACCTGCCGGTGTTGGAGACCGTGGTCGCGGGTCTGCTGGAGATGTTCCCGGCCTTCCGGCAGCTCACGCTGATGCGCCAATGGGCGGGGATCGTCGACGTGGTGCCCGACAGTTCGCCGATCCTCGGGGAAAGCCCCCTGCCCGGCCTGTTTCTTGACTGCGGCTGGGGGACCGGCGGGTTCAAGGCAATTCCGGCGGGTGGCACGTTGCTGGCGCATCTTCTGGCGACCGGGCAGCACCACGACATTTCGCGGCCGTTCGACCTCGATCGATTCCACACCGGGCGGCTTGTCGACGAGGCCGCCGGTTCCGGCATCGCGCACTAGGATTTCCGATGCAGATATTTTCCTGTCCCTTTTGCGGCCCGCGCCCGGAACCCGAGTTCCACTTTGGCGGCGAGGCCGGGAATGACCGCCCGGTCGGCGGGGCCTTGGTGCCCGAAGGCGAGTGGGCGGCGTACCTGCATCTGCGCCACAACCCGAAGGGCAGCGCGCGCGAGATCTGGATGCATCGCACCTGTCTCGAGGTTTTCGTGATGGAGCGCGACACGGTAACGATGCAAGCCGCCCCGGGCGTCGCGCTGGGGGGCCCGACATGAGCGCCTTTCGACTGGACGAGGGCGGCGAGATCGACCGCACGCGACCGCTGAGCTTTACCTATGACGGCCGCCCTGTGCAGGGCTTTGTCGGCGACAGCTATGCCTCGGCGCTCATGGCGTCCGGTGACATGGTGCTGGGCCGCAGTTTCAAGTACCGCCGCCCGCGCGGCATCTTCGGCGCGGGGGTCGAAGAGCCGAACATCCACGCCGATATCCGGCTGAACGGGCGCGTGCATCTGAACCAGCGGGTGACAACGGAACCGGCACAGGACGGCGCAATGCTTCGCGCCTGCGGCGCGGCACCCGGCGCGCGGACCGACCGGACACGGTTTGTCGATCTTTTCGCGCGATTCATCCCCTCGGGCTTTTACTACAAGACCTTCATGCGTCCCAACTGGCACCTGTTCGAACCCTCGATCCGGGCAATGGCGGGTCTGGGGCGCATCGATGTGTCACAGACGGACGATATGCCGGGCGAACAGCGCAATCACCACTGCGATGCCGTGGTGGTGGGCGCGGGGCCGGTCGGCATCGCCGCCGCGCTGATGCTGGCCGAAGCCGGGGACTCAGTCCTGCTGTGCGACGACGCCACGCGGCCCGGCGGAAGCCTGTTGTCCCGCGCAGCGCGGATCGATGGCATGGACGGGGGCGAATGGCTGGCGCTGGCGCTGATCCGGCTTCAGGCGGCGGGGGTAAGGCTGCTGACGCGCACCACGGCGTTCGGGGTCTATGATCACGGCCTGATCGCGCTGAACCAGCGGCGGGATGGCCAGCCGGACCTGTTGTGGCGGGTGCGGCCAAGGCGAATCGTGCTGGCGGCTGGCGCCATCGAGCGCCCCCTGCCGTTTGATCGCAACGACCTGCCCGGCGTCCTGTCCGCACAGGCAGCACTGATCTATCTGCGTCGTCATGCCGTCGTGCCGGGGCGGCGGCTTTGCGTTGCGACGAACAACGACAGCGGCGAGGAGGTCGCGCGCGCCATGCAGGCGGCCGGGGCCGAGGTCGCGCTGATCGACTACCGCGAGGGCACCACGATCATCGGCGCGCGGGGGCGCGGGCGCGTCACCGGTGTGACAGTGTCATCGGGCCAGCGGATCGGCTGCGACGCCGTGCTGGTTTCAGGCGGGTTCACCCCGACGATCCATCTGCACGCGCAATCCGGCGGCAAGCTGGACTGGGACGCGGGAATTCTGGCCTTTGTGCCGCGTCCGGGGACCAGCGCCGTGGTGACTGTCGGCGGCGCGGCGGGGCATTTTTCGCTGGCCGAGGCCTTTGCCGCACTTCCCGAGGCGCTGGCGATGGGGAAAGCCCCACAGGCCGAACCGCAGCCCTACCGCGTGACCGAGGCCTGGCCGAAACCCGGGATGAAGGGGCGGGTCTGGATCGACTACCAGCACGATGTGACGACGAAGGATATCGAACTGGCCAGGCGCGAGAACTTCACCTCGGTCGAGCATCTGAAACGCTATACCACGCTGGGAATGGCAACCGATCAGGGAAAGACATCGAACATTCAGGGCCTTGCACTGATGGGCGCCCTGAGCGGGCGCGCAATTCCCGAGGTCGGCACCACCACCTATCGTCCGCCTTTCACCCCCGTGCCGCTCGCCAGCCTTGCCGGCCCGCGTGGGGCCACACGGATGAACCCGGTGCGCAGGCTGGCGCTGGAGGCCCGCCATCGGGCGGCAGGCGCGGTGCTGGGGGAATATGGCGGGCCCTGACGATGCCGCGATCCTTGCCGAGGCACGGCGCGCGCGCGCCACGGTCGGCGTCTTCGATGCCTCGCCTCTGGGCAAGATCGAGGTGATGGGACGCGATGCGGCGGAATTTCTGGATTTCGTCTATTACAACACGATGTCCACCCTTGCACCCGGTCGGTGCCGTTATGGCTTCATGCTGACCGAGGGCGGGATCGTGATGGACGACGGCGTTCTGGTGCGGCTCGATGGCGGGCGGTTCATCGTCTCGTGTTCGTCCTCGCATGTCGCATCGGTCCATGCGATGCTCGAGGAGTGGCGGCAAGACCGATATCCCGACCGGCAGATCTGGATCCACGACGCCACCGCCGAGACAGCGACCGTCACCGTCACCGGCCCCCGCGCGCTGTCCGTACTGGCCCGTGCCGGGATCGAAACCGGGGATCTGGCCCATATGGCGACCGGTTGGGCGACGCTTGAGGGCGAGGAGTTGCGCGTGACCCGCGTCAGCTTTACCGGCGACCGGTCCTATGAATTGTCGATCCGGCAGGATCTGGCCCCGTCCCTTTGGGACCGCGTGATCGCGGCGGCAAAGGCGGAAGGGGGCGGCCCGCTGGGGATCGAGGCGCTGATGATCCTGAGGGCCGAAAAGGGCTTTGTCGTCATTGGCAAGGATACCGACGGGATGACCCGGCCGATGGATCTGGGTTCGGACGCGCCACTGCGACGGAAGGCGGCCGATTTCCTCGGGCGTCGGTCGCTCACCCTCCCCGAAGCGTCGCGGCCGGATCGCAACCAGTTGGTGGGACTGGTCCCGACCGATGGCAAGGGCGCCCTGCCCACCGGCGCGCATGGGGTCGAGATGCGGGGCGGCGCAAGGCGGTCCATCGGCTATGTGACGTCCAGCTATCCCGGCGCAGCGGTTCCGCATCCGGTGGCGCTGGGGCTGATCGAGCGCGGAGCGCAGCGTCACGGCGAGGAGATCACGCTCTACCATCTCGGCGTCCCCCGTCGCGCGCGTCTTGTCGCGCCGTGCTTCCTCGATCCGAACGGAGACCGCCTCGATGCTTGACCGCTCTGCGTTCTGGCCCGTCAAACCCCGGCGGTTGACCGGCAATGACCTGTCCGTTGCCCTGCTGGCCCCGGTGGCCCAGGTGATGATCAGCGGTGATCTGGACGCCGCCTGCACAGCCTTTGACCTGCCCGCGCCTGTGGGGCTGCTGGGTCAGACAGGCGGGAGCCGCGCAGCGATCCGGTTGGCACGGTATCGCATGCTGGCGGTGGGCGTGACGCTGTCCCATGCGAACGCGGGATTGCGCGAACGCTTCGCCACGACCCCCGCCACCGGCAGTCTCGCCGTGTTGCAGATCGACGGGGCGCGTTCAGCCGAACTGCTGGCCCGCGCGACTGCGGTGGATTTCATCGCAGGCAGCCCCAGCGCCGCGCTTCAGTTCGCCGGGATGACCGCGGTTCTGTACCGTCACGATGCCGGGATGCGGCTGCATCTGGACCGGGGCCTCGTGGATTATGCCTTCGACTGGGTGCAGGCGAGCGGCGCGCTCGAGCCGTGATCAGACGTCGCGACGCTTGCGCCCCCGCGCGGGTTTCGACGCTGCCAGTGTCTTCAGTGCCTGCTC
>CALEZJ010000562.1 GCA_937927885.1 uncultured Paracoccaceae bacterium
GGTTGAAGGAGCCCAAGCCGCCACCTGCCCCAGATCGACAATCGGCACCACCAGATCGGTGCGTGTGAAGGAGAGGGCGCGAAAGGAAGACATGCGGGACATTTCAGACTCAGGGTGCTGAAATAAGACCTTGGCCAGTTCTCGGGCCAATAAATGGTCCAGAACCGCCCCAACGCGCGCCTCTTTCGGGCGGAACAGGAAACGCATGCGTTTCCCCGCCCGTGGCGACCCCGGCACCGCTAGACCCTATCCGCAAGCCCGACAGAGGCCAGCGCCCGACCCGGCGGGCGAGAAGCGCCCGCCATGGGCGGGGCGGGCGCTGGCCGGTGGCTTTGGGCCACCGGCCGACAGGCGGCACCCGCAGCGAATGACCTCGGCGATGGCCTCGGCCAATGACGCGTATCAAGGAACAATTTCCCTGTCTTTCGACTGACGTTGGAGGGCGCAGACACTTTTTCCGAACCCTGTTAGAAACTGTCGAAGCTTGGCATGGAATCTGAAACGACCGTCAGTCCCGAACACCTGTAACTTTGGTTGCCTCTAAACGATCATCGTTCTCAACGATCCAGTCTTCCAGTTTCACTATTAAGTCAGCCCAGACTTCATTGTATTCATGTTCAAATATCTTCATGCATTGGTCCACAAAGGAAAGGTGCTTCTCACCATGGATCTGGGTCCAGCGGTTCGAAAATTGGGTTTCTTTTTCGTCATGGGCGACATTTGAATAGCCCGCCACCAAGCCCTCGAAGTTTGGATGAGCGCTTTCTGACAGGATGCCATACAGTCTTGCAAGGCCGGGATACCGTTTGTCACACTTTCCCAGAATAGTGACGATGTTAACTGACTGATGATTCGTAGAGTTATCACGCGACCCGAGAAGGAGAACGCTGGTTCTTTCCCCAAACGAGTGGAAATCCAGTTCATCGTCCAATACCTGCTGAATTGGCTGGTTTAGGTAGATCAGCGTGGCAAGTGTCTCAAATCCGCTGCGCAATAAGATTCGCGCGCCAAGGCCATGCCCCTGCCTATGTAAGGTATACGACTGGCTGAGCAAATCCGTCACCCTCCAGAACGTTGCCTCGCGTAGAACCCAGCATCGGAACGGCGCCTTCCATTTGTAGGCGACAGGGCATCGTTTCAGTAGGCCCGCGACTTTGATGCACTCCATTCGGGATGCCTGCCAGCGAGCAAGGTTGTGTTCGACAGTTTCCATTGAGGAAGTTTAGCTGATCTTGAGACAGGAAGGAATGACTCCAAAGCGCTCAAGCCGCCGACGGGACATTTTCATCAACTCGTAAACATCGGATCAAGACGCTCGATCTGCCCTCACCCCCCAAAATCAGACACCGCAGCACCCCACGCGCCGGGTCCTTCCCCTCGGGCCGCTCTCAACCCCCGCCTTGCACGCCGCCACCAGCTTGCGCTCGGCCCCGTTCAGCCACAGCGCCTCGATCTCTGCCCACACCCCTGCCATCCGCCCTCCCCCCAAACCCGTGGGGCAAACCTTTCCCAAAGGTTAATCCACCTTCCTAACCCCTTGATTTTTCGTCAATCGAAAAATGTCCCATCCGTGGGACACCGGGTGCAAAATCACCGTCCGGGTGCTATAAGGCGGCTGAGTCCGAAGGAGCCCGCCATGCCGCTCACCCCCATCGACCGCGCCAAATATGCCGCCGCCCGCCGCGCCGTCGACCTTGTCGAGGACGGCATGAAGCTGGGTCTCGGCACCGGCTCGACCGCCGCCTGGATGGTGCGCGCGCTGGCCGAGAGGGTGCGCGAGGAAAACCTGCGCCTGACCTGCGTGCCCACCTCGACGCGCACCGCCGACCTCGCGCGCGAACTCGGCCTGAACGTGGTCACCCTCGACGAGGCGGGCTGGCTCGACCTGACGATCGACGGCACCGACGAATTCGACGCCGACCTCTGCCTGATCAAGGGGGGCGGCGGCGCGCTCTTGATGGAAAAGATCGTCGCCACCGCCTCGGATCGCATGGTGGTGATCACCGACGCCTCGAAGGAGGTGAAGACGCTGGGCAACTTCCCGCTGCCGGTCGAGGTGGTGCCCTTCGGCTGGCAGGCCACCCGGATGCTGCTCGAGGAACTCCTGTCGGCCATGGATGTGATGGGAACCACGGCCAGCCTGCGCATGAACGGCGCGCGGCCCTTCCTGACCGACGAGGGCAACCACATCCTCGACCTCGCGCTGGGCCGCATCGGCAACCCGCGACAATTGTCTCTGGCGATCAACCAGGTGCCGGGGGTGGTGGAGAACGGACTCTTCATCGACATCTGCGACGCGGTGGTGATCGGCTACGGCGACGGGCGGGTGGAACTGCGCGACCTCACCGCAGGCACCGTCGAACACGAACGCATCCTGTTCGAGGACGAGACCAACATCTTCCGCGACCTCTGACTCCGCCCCAACCCTGCGCGCGCCCTGTCCTCCCGGGGCGTCCGCCGACACGGCGCCCCTTGGGTTTTCCCGGCCCCGCGCTTAGGTAGGGGCAGCACCTGAACCGGAGACCCGCCATGCCCAGTTTCGACTATGATCTGTTCGTCATCGGCGGGGGGTCAGGCGGGGTGCGGGCGGCGCGGATCGCCGCGGGCGAATACGGTGCCCGCGTCGCGCTGGCCGAGGAATACCGCATGGGCGGCACCTGCGTGATCCGGGGATGCGTGCCGAAAAAGCTGATGGTCTTTGCCGCAGGCCATGGCGCGGGCATCGACGAGGCCGCCGCCTATGGATGGCGGGTCGAAAAAGGGCGCTTTGACTGGTCCGCCTTTCGCGCGAAACTGCATGCGGAACTGAACCGTCTGGAATCCGTCTATACCCGCAATGCCGAGGCCGCCGGGGTCACCATCCTGCCCCAGCGCGCGACCCTGATCGACCCGCATACCGTGGCGCTGGCCGACGGCCGCAGGGTGAGCGCCGCGCATATCCTGATCGCCACCGGTGGCACGCCCTTCGTGCCCGAGCATTTCCGCGACCTTGGCGCCTGGACGTCGAACGAGGTGTTTCTGGCGGAAAGCCTCCCCGCGTCGATCCTGATTGTCGGCGGCGGATTCATCGCCTGCGAGATGGCCGGGATCCTGCAGGGGCTGGGGGTGCAGGTCACGCTGATGTATCGCGGCGCGCAAATCCTGCGCGGCTTTGACGAGGATGTGCAATCCCATGTCGCCGCCGCCCTGACCGCGCAGGGCGTCACTGTCGAGGTCAACACCGACCTTTCCACGCTTGACCGCAACGCTCACGGGTTCACCGCCCGCGACAGCCAGGGGCGAAGCCGCGACTTCTCGCAGGTGCTCTTTGCCACCGGGCGCGTGCCCAACACCGCCGGGCTGGGGTTGCAGGAGGCCGGTGTGACCCTGGCTGCCAATGGCGCGGTGCCGGTCGATGCCTGGTCGCAGACCAACGTTCCGTCGGTCTTTGCGGTCGGCGACGTGACCGAGCGCATCACCCTGACCCCGGTCGCCATCCGCGAGGGGCATGCCTTTGCCGATACCGTGTTTGGCGGGCGCCCCACGAAGGTCGATCACGCCGATGTCGCCAGCGCCGTCTTTACCCGCCCGGAGGCCGGCAGCGTGGGCCTGACCGAGGGCGAGGCGCGCGCCCTTGGCGCGGTCGAGATCTACATGGCCAGTTTCCGCCCCATGCAGACCGCCTTCATCGACGCCCCGACCAAGGCGCTGTTCAAGCTGGTCGTGGCGCGGGACAGCCGCCGCGTTCTGGGGTGCCATATCGTCGCACCCGGGGCGGGCGAGATGATCCAGTTGGCCGCCGTGGCGATCAAGATGGGCGCCACCAAGGAGGATTTCGACCGCACCATGGCCGTCCATCCCACGATGAGCGAGGAAATCGTGCTGCTGCGCAAACCGGTCCGCTGAGGCGCGCGCAAGGGAACACGGCGGCGAACGCGGCGGAAAACACTCGCCGTCAGGAACCAATCGGGGCGATTTGCCTTGAATCCTCGGCCAAGGTGCCCAATTCAGGCACGATGACCGAACAATGACAGACCTGAACCAAGGAGAGGCCATGTCAGGCAATTCACAGGGGCCCTGGGGCGGCGGCGGAAATCGCGGCGGCTCGGGCGGCGGCGGAGGGAACCGACCTTCGGGCGGCGGCGGCGGCGGGAACGGGCCCGAACGCCCGCAGATCCCCGAGATCGAAGATCTGATGCGCAAGGGCCAGCAGCAGCTGAAGGTGCTGATGGGCGGACGCGGCGGCGGATCGAACGGTCAGGGCGGCGGGCGCGGCGGATCGGGCCCGGGCCTGACCCGGCGCGGCGTGGTGCTGGGCCTCGTGGGTCTGGCGGGGCTGTGGCTGTTTGCCTCGTTCTATACCGTCCAGCCCGAAGAGCGCGGCGTGGAACTGCTGTTCGGCGAGTATTATCGCACCGTGGATGACGGGCCGCATCTGGCACCCTGGCCTTTCGTGCGCGCGGAAATCGTGCAGACCACGACCGAACGGGTGACCGAGGTCGGCACCGGGCGCTCGGCGCTGGACACCGGTCTGATGCTGACGCGCGATCAGGCGGTGGTGGACATCGAATTCCAGGTGGTCTGGAACATCGATGACCCCTCGGCCTTCCTGTTCAACCTGGCTGACCCGACAAACACCGTGCGCGCGGTGGCGGAATCGGCGATGCGCGACATCATCGCGCGGCGCGAATTGTCGCCGATCCTCAATCAGGACCGCGCGAGCATCGCCTCGGACCTGCGGATCGCGGTGCAATCGCTGCTGGATTCCTACCGCTCCGGCATCAACGTGATCCGGATCAACTTTGACCGCGCCGACCCGCCGCGCGAAGTGATCGACAGCTTCCGCGAAGTGCAGGCCGCCCGTCAGGAACGCGACCGGCTGGAGCGGCAGGCCGATGCCTATGCCAACCGGGTGCTGGCCGGAGCGCGCGGGGAAGCGGCGCAGATCCTCGAACAGGCCGAAGCCTACCGCGCCGAAGTGGTCAACGCCGCACAGGGCGAGGCGAGCCGTTTCATCGCGGTCTGGGAAGAATACCGCAACGCGCCCGACGTGACGCGCCAGCGGATGTATCTGGAAACCATGGAGCGCGTTCTGGGCGCCATGGACCTGACGATCCTTGACAATGTCACCGGTCCGGGTGGTCAGGGCGTGGTGCCCTACCTGCCGCTCGACAGCCTGCGTGGCAACGCCAGCCAGGGGGGCACCCGATGAACCGTCTCACATTGCTGATCCCCGTTCTGTTCGGCGCCGCAGCGCTGGCCCTGTCGTCGGTTTTCGTGGTCGACGAGCGGGAAAACGTGCTGGTCCTCCAGTTCGGCCAGGTGCAGCAGGTGCGGACCGAGCCGGGCCTCTATTTCCGCATCCCGCTGATCCAGGAGGTCGTGCGCTATGACGCCCGCATCCTCGGCCTGCAGTCGCAACCCCTTGAAGTCACGCCGCTGGATGACCGCCGCCTGGTGGTCGACGCTTTCGTGCGCTGGCGCATCACCGATGTGACCCAGTTCCGCCAGGCCGTCGGCGCCGAGGGCGTTCGCGCCGCTCAGGTGCGCATCGAGCGCATCATGAACGCCGCGATCCGCGAAATCCTGGGTTCGGTTCCCTCGGGCGCCGTGCTGTCCGAG
>CALEZJ010000563.1 GCA_937927885.1 uncultured Paracoccaceae bacterium
GCGTGGCAGGGCCGGGGGGCCCAGCGGCAGGCGGGGGCCGGGCCGGGATGGGTAAGGCTGGCGATCACGGCGGGGGCATCTGGCCGCGGCGGTCCAGTTCCTCGCGGATCATCTTTTTCGTGATCTTGCCATAGGCGGATTTGGGCAAGCCATCCCAGAACACCACATGCTGCGGCAGCTTGTAGCGCGCCACCTTGTCGCCCAGCCAGGCCAGCAGGTCGGCGGCCTCGATCGGTGCGCGGGGGACGCAGACGGCCATCCCCACCTCGCCCCAGGTGCGATGCGGCACGCCCAGCACGGCGACCTCGGCGATGGCGGGGTGGAGGAGGATTTTCTCCTCGATCTCGCGCGGATAGATGTTCGACCCGCCCGAGATATACATGTCGCTGGCCCGCCCGGTCAGATAGACGAAGCCCTGCGCGTCCATGTGGCCCAGATCGCCGGTGCGGAACCAGCCGTTGCGAAAGGCCTTGGCGTTGGCTTGCGCGTTGTTGAAATAGCCTGCAAAGACCGCCGGGCCGGTGGCGCAGATCTCGCCGGTTTCCAGCGGCGCGCATTCGCTGCCGTCCTCGCGCTGGACCTGCACCTGCATGCCGGTGCGCGCAAAGCCGCAGGTGCCCAACCGCAGCTCATCTGTCGAGTGGTGCACGGCGGGCAGGACGGTGATGTTGCCCGTCACCTCGCCCAGGCCGAAATACTGCACCAGAACGGGACCCAGTTTTTCCAGCGCGGTGATCTGGTCGGCGCGGTACATCGGCGCGCCGGCATAGATGACGTGGCGCAGGCTGGAATGGTCATGCGCATCCACGGCGGGGTGTTCCACCAGCAGTTTGACGATGGTGGGCACGGTAAAGAGGTTGGTGATCCGGTGGCGTTCGACCAGCGACCAGATTTCGGCGGGGTCCAGTTTGGCGCCAACCGGCAGCACCGAGGGCACGCCATGCGCGACCTGCGCCATCAGGTGGATGCCCGCGCCATGGCTGAGGGGGGCGACGATCAGCGAGGCATCCGGACTGCCCCAATCCGGCCCGGTGCCGGGCATCAGATCGCACAGATGGTTCGTCACCACAAAGCCCATCTGGCCATGGGTCAGCACGGCGGCCTTTGGCCGTCCGGTGGTGCCCGAGGTGAAGAAGAACCAGCAGGGATCGTCGCGGTTGACGGCGACGGCGGGGCGCGACTGGCCCAGAAAGGGCGTGATCAGAGCCTCATAGCCCGCGCCCAGACTCACGGTGGAATCGACATGCGGGGCGCAGGCGGCGGCGTGGGCGGGGAATTCGGAACCGACCAGAAGAACGCGCGCCTGGCTGAAACCGGCCAGCCATGCCACCTCGTCCGGGGTCTGGCGAAAGTTGGCGGGGACCCAGATCGCACCCAGCCGCCAGCAGGCATACATCGCCTCGACCATCTGGTTCGAATTGGCCGATTGCACCAGAACGCGGTCGCCCTTCTGCACGCCGTGGCGCTGCGCCAGCGCCTCGGCAAAGGCGGCGGCGCGGGTTTCGATCTGCGTCCAGGTCCAGACGCGATCACCCCACACGAACCCCGGCGCATCGGGGTGGCGCCGCGCGATGTCGGTGAGGAAATGCGACAGGTTCATCACCCGCGTGCTGGCCGGGGGGATCCCGCCCGACAGGTCCGCCCTCATCGCACGCGCTCCAGGATCGAGCAGTAATTGGCCACCGCAACGCCGCCCATGTTGAACACGCCCGCGATCCGGGCATCGGGCACCGCCATGTCCCCGGCCTCGCCCGCCAATTGCATCGCGGCCATGACATGCATCGAAACCCCGGTGGCGCCGATCGGATGGCCTTTGGATTTCAGCCCGCCCGAGGTGTTGACGGGCAGCGCACCGCCCTTTGCCGTGATCCCCTCGCGGATCACCCGATGGCCCTGTCCAGGGGGCGCCAGACCCATGGCCTCGTATTCCAGCATCTCGGCCATGGTGAAACAATCGTGGGTTTCGACAAGGGACAAGTCCTGCAAGGTCAGGGAGGAATCCGCCAGCGCGCGCGCCCAGGCCCGCCGCGCCCCCTCCATCGCCAGCACGTCGCGTTTGGACATCGGCAGGAAATCGTTCGCCTGCACGCGGGCGCGAAAACCGATGGCGCGGTTCAGGGTCTTTGCGGTTTCGTCATCCGCCAGCACGAGAATCGCGGCGCCGTCCGAGACCAGCGAACAATCGGTGCGCCGGAGCGGCCCGGCCACAAGGGGGTTGCGATCGGACGGCGTGTTGCAAAACTCGAACCCGAAATCCTTTCGCATATGGGCATAGGGGTTGGCCATGCCGTTGACGTGGTTCTTGGCGGCGATCATCGCCAGCGCGTCGGACTGGTCGCCGTAACGCTGGAAATACCCCTCGGCGATGCGGCCAAAGAGACCGGCAAAGCCGGCGGGAATGCCCGCCTCTTCGCGCACATAGGAGGCGCCGAGCAGGATCTCGCCCACGTCGGCGGTGGGGGTCGCGGTCATCTTTTCGGCGCCGACCACCAGCGCGATGCGCCCTCGCCCCGATTCGATGAAATCCATCGCGCCGTAAAGTGCCGCCGACCCCGTGGCGCAGGCGTTTTCAAACCGCATAGCCGGGACATGGCGCAGGGCGTCATCCGAAAGCGCGACCAGTGCCGCCTGGAAATCCTGTCGGCTGAACCCGGCGTTGAACACGCCGACAAAGATGCCGTCGATCTGCGCGGTCTCGACCCCGGCATGGGCCAGTGCCGGATGCAGAATCGAGGCGATGAGGGATTCGGTGTCGGGGGCGTCGGACTTGCCGAAATGCGAGTGGCTCCAGCCGACAATCTGCGCGCGGGGCATGGGATTCCTCCTGTGGTCAGGCAGGAATGCAACACATTGCGCGCCGCTTGCCCAGAGGGGATGCGCGGGCTCGGGGATCGCTGGACAGGAGAGGGTGCGCTCTCGTATCCCCAAAGGTCGGGGGTCGTCTGATGTCGCGGGCAAGACCGAAGCCGAGTGTGGATGCCGTGGTGATCGGCCGCAACGAGGGGGCGCGGCTGGTGGCCTGCCTGCATTCCCTTCAGGGGCAGGTGCGTCGGGTGGTCTATGTCGATTCGGGCTCGACCGACGGCAGCGTTGCCGCGGCGCAGGGGCTGGGCGCCTCGGTCATTGCGCTGGACATGGGAAAGCCCTTTACCGCCGCGCGGGCGCGCAACGCCGGGCTGGCCGCGCTGAGGGCCGATCCGCCGGATTATGTGCAGTTCCTCGACGGCGATTGAGAATTGCGCGACGGCTGGATCGAGCGCGCGCGGCATTTCCTGCACGACAACCTGCGCGCGGCGGTGGTCTGCGGGCGCAGGAGGGAACGGCACCCCGAGGCGAGCGTCTATAACGCGCTGATCGATGCCGAATGGAACACCCCTTTGGGCGAGGTGCGGGCCTGCGGCGGCGATGCGATGATGCGCTATCAGGCGGTTCAGGCGGTGGGCGGCTATCGCGCCGACCTGATCGCGGGCGAAGAACCCGAACTGTGCCTGCGACTGCGCGCGCGCGGCTGGACGATCTGGCGCATCGACGCCGAGATGACCTGGCATGACGCCGCGATCACGCGGTTCGGCCAGTGGTGGAAACGGACCGAACGCGCCGGCCACGCCTTTGCCGAGGGGGCGGCGCGGTTTTCCACCCCGCAGGCGCCGCATTGGCGGGCCGAAACACGGCGCATCTGGATCTGGGGGCTGGGCATTCCGCTGGTGGCGCTGGTGGGATCGTTGCTGCACCCGGCATTTCTGGCGATGGTGCTGGCCTATCCGGCGCAGGTTCTGCGGCTGAAGGGCCGGATGGGCTGGCGGGCCGCGTTCTTCAACACGCTGGGCAAGTTCCCCGAGGCGATGGGCGCCATCCGGTTCCATCTGCGCCGGTTGTCACGGGCCGAGGCGCGGCTGATCGAATACAAGTGATCAGCGCTGGCGCCAGGCGCGCAGGGCCTCGCCGGGCAGGATCAGCGCACAATCGAGATAGCGCCGCGCCAGACGACGCGGGTTCGACAGCATCCGCCAGAGCCATTCCATCGCGATCCGCTGCACCCATTCCGGCGCGCGTTTCTGTCGACCGGCGATGAAATCGAGCCCCGCGCCGATCGAGGCAAAGCCCATCCCGGGGGCGATCTGGCGGCCCAGCGCGGCAAAGGATTCCTGTTTCGGCGCGCCAAGGGCCAGAAAGGTCAGCCGCGCGCCCGACTCGGCAAGCCGGGCGTGGATGGCCCGGGCTTCGGCGCCCCGGGGGTCAAAGCCCATCGGCGGCGCGATGGTGGCGGCGATGGTCAGGGTGGGAACCTTTTCGCGCAGGGCGGCGGCGGCGGCGGCGAGGGCCTCGTCGGTCGAGCCCATCAGGGCCACGGGCACCCCCTCGCGCGCGGCAAGCTGGGCGAGGGGCAGGATCATGTCCGAGCCCGGGACCAGAGAGACGGGTTTGCGCGCAAGGCGTGACAGCCAGACCACCGGGTTGCCATCGGCGCAGACCAGATCCTGCGCGCCATAGGCATCCCGAAAGGCCGGGTCGCGGGCCAGTTTCACCAGATGGTCGAGGTTGATCGTCGCCAGCGCGAATCCCTCGCCCGCGCGAAAGCGGCGACGGATTTCCGCCATCAGGCTGGCCGCATCGGGCATCGAGACGCGAATGCGGTGGGGAGGAAAGGAAAACTCCACGAAGACCCTCGAACTTTGACCAAATGACCCGGACGACGGGACTTGCAGGCAGACAGCGCTGCGCGCGCTTGGTATAGTTGCGCCGCAGACGCCGCGAAAGCCCCGCAAGAGGGTCGGCACAGGGCAGTGATGATACGGGCATGATCGACATCGGCAATACCTTTGCCTTGATTGCGCTTCTGGCATGGCCGGGGGTGGTGGCGCTGCTGTTCCACCTGCTGCCCGTGCAGCGTGCGCTGATCTGGTCGATCCTTGGCGCCTACATGGCGCTGCCGCAGCTTTCGGCGATCAACCTGCCGCTGGTGCCGCCGCTGAACAAGGAATCCATTCCGAACCTTGCCGCATTTTTGGCCTGCATGATGGCGCTGGGGCGGATGCCGCAACTGATGCCCGCAGGCTGGGTGGGGCGGCTGTTGCTGGTGCTGTTTGTCGTCAGCCCGGCGGTGACCGTGCTGACCAATCTGGAACCCGTGCGCTTTGGCGTGGACAGTTTCGGCGCGCTCCGTCTGATCGATCCGAACGGGCTGGAGACCTGGGGCCTGCCGGGGTTGCGGATCTACGATTCGGCCTCGGCGCTGGCGCAGCAGATGTTCCTGATGCTGCCGTTCTTTCTGGCCCGTGAATTGTTGCGCGACGAGGCCGCGATCCGCGAGATCCTGCTGGCGCTGGTGGTGGCGGGGGCGATCTATGCCCTGCCGATGCTGTGGGAGGTGCGAGTCTCGCCGCAGCTTCACACCCAGCTTTACGGCTTTTTCCAGCACGATTTCGCGCAGGCGATCCGCGACGGCGGGTTCCGGCCCTTCGTCTTCATGCCGCACGGGCTGTGGGTGGCGTTCTTTGCCTTCATGGTGGCGATGGCCGCCGCCGTCCGCCTGCGCGAGGCGCCGCCACGATCCGGGGCCTGGCGCATGCTGGCGCTGGGAATGGCCGGCGGGCTGGTGCTGATCTGCAAGTCGATGGGCGCCATCGTGTTTACGCTGGTCTTCGTGCCGGTCGCGCTGGTCTTCAGGGCGCGTGCGCAACTGCTGTTGTCGCTGGTGATCGTGGTTCTGGTGATCGCCTATCCCTTGCTGCGGGGCTCGGGGCTGATCCCGACCGAGGCGCTGGTGGAACAGGTCGCCCAGATCAGCGACGAGCGGGCGGAATCGCTGCAGTACCGGTTCACCAACGAAGACCGGGTTCTGGCCCATGTCGAGGCGAAACCCCTGTTCGGATGGGGCGGCTGGGGGCGGTTCATGGTCTATGACCCGGCCTCGGGGCGCTCGCAGACGGTGGTTGACGGAAGCTGGATCATCACCATCGGGCATTACGGCTGGCTGGGCTATATCGCCATGTTCGGGCTGCTGGCGCTGCCGGTCATCGCGCTGTGGATCGAAGCGCGGCGGGGCGGGGCCGCGCCGGTGCCGCTGGCGGTATCGACCCTGGCGCTGATCCTGGCGGTCAACATGCTGGACATGCTGCCCAATGCCACGCTGATCCCGTTGACCTGGCTGATTGCCGGCGCCCTGACCGGCTATGTCGAGGACATGCGCCGCGCCACCACCGACGCGCGCGCCGCCCGTTTGCGCCGGGCGCATGAATCGGTGGTGCTGGGGACCGAGACGGCACCGGGCCCCCGCCGGACCCTGCTGTGAGCGCCACCTTTCGGCCCAAAAGCCGGGCCAATAAGGCCCCAAAGGCCGGGTTTGTTTCGGGCTGTCCGAAGATCGTGCAGGGTTGTCATGTCGCTTGAGAGTTCCCAGACCGATATCGCCATCGTCGGCATGGCGGCGCATTTGCCCGGGGCCCCCTCGGTCGGGGTCTATTGGCACAATCTGCGCAGCGGCCTGCGCGCGATCCGGCGACTGAGCGAGGACGAATTGCAGGCGGCGGGCGAGGACCCGGCGCTGATGCGGCTGCCCAACTACGTCCCCTTTGCCGCGCCGCTGGAGGGGTTCGCCCGCTTCGACGCCGAGTTCTTTGGCTTTTCCCCCAAGGAAGCCGCGATTCTGGACCCGCAGCACCGCCATTTCCTGGAGGTCGCCTGGGAGGCGCTGGAAAGCGCGGGCCATGTCCCGGAACGGATCACCGGCAACGTCGGGGTCTATGCCGGCTGCGGGATGGGCAGCTATTATCACGTCAACCTGATGTCGAACCGCGATCTGGTGCGCGATGTCGGCACATTCCTTCTGCGCCATACCGGCAACGACAAGGATTTCCTTGCCACCCGCGTCAGCCATATCCTGGACCTGCGCGGGCCTTCGGTGACTGTGCAGACGGCGTGTTCCACCTCGCTGGTCGCGGTGCATTACGCCGCGCAGGCCCTCCTCAGTGGCGAGTGCGACGTGGCGCTGGCCGGCGGCGTGACGATCGAACTGCCGCAGGGGCGCGGGTATCTCTACAAGGAAAACGAGATCCTTTCGCCCGATGGCGAGTGCCACGCCTTTGACCACCGCGCGCAGGGGACGGTGTTTGGCTCGGGCGCCGGGTGCGTGGTGCTGAAACGGCTGGCGGATGCGCAGCGCGACGGCGATCACATCTGGGCGGTGCTGAAAGGGAGCGCGATCAACAACGACGGCGCGCAGAAGGCGGGGTATCTCGCGCCTTCGGTCGAGGGGCAGGCGCGCTGCATCGCCGAGGCGCAGGCACTGGCCGATGTGCCCGCCGACACCGTGGATTACGTCGAATGCCATGGCACCGGCACCTATCTGGGCGACCCGATCGAGGTGGCGGCGCTGACGCAGGCTTTCCGGCAGACGACCGATGCGACCGGCTTCTGCCGCATCGGTTCGGTGAAAACCAACATCGGGCATACGGATACGGCGGCAGGGGTGGCGAGCCTGATCAAGGTGGCTCTGGCGCTGCACCATCAGGAAATCCCGCCCTCGCTGGGCTATGAGGCCCCGAACCCGACCATCGATTTCGCCAGCAGCCCCTTTGCCGTGAACGCGGCCCTGACACCCTGGCAGCAGCGCGGCCATCCCCGCCGCGCCGGGGTGAATTCGCTGGGCGTGGGCGGCACCAACGCGCATGCGATCCTTGAAGAGGCGCCCGCGCGCGCGGCAAGCGGCGCAAGCGACTGGCCCTTTCAGTTGCTGACGCTGTCGGCGCGGACGAAATCGGCCCTTGATGCGCAGGGCCGCAATCTGGCCGCCCATCTGGCCGCGAACCCCGCGCAGGATCTGGCCGATGTCGCCTGGACCCTGCACGCCGGTCGCCGCGCCTTTGACAAGCGCCGCGTGGTGGTGGCGGAAACCCATGCCGAGGCCGCCGCCCTGCTGGAGGCCGACAACCCGCGCCGGGTGTTCACCCACACGGCGCTGGATAACCCCGATGTGGTGTTCCTGTTCCCCGGCGGCGGCGCGCAATACGCCGGGATGGCGCGCGACCTTTTTGAGACCGAGCCCGTCTTTGCCGAATGGATGGATCGCGGGCTGGCGGTGCTGCAACCGAAACTGGACTATGACCTGCGCGCGCTTTGGCTGCCGGGGCCGGGCGAGGAAGCGGCGGCGAACGAGGCGCTCAAACGCCCGTCCGTGCAACTGCCGCTGATCATGATCACCGAATACGCGCTGGCGATGATGCTGCAAAGCTGGGGGGTCAAGCCCGCGGCGCTGGTCGGCCATTCGATGGGGGAAAACACCGCCGCCTGTCTGGCGGGGGTAATCAGTTTCGAGGATTGCATCGCCCTGGTCCATCTGCGCGGCACGCTCTTTGATACGGTGCCTGCGGGCGGGATGCTGTCGATCCCGCTGTCGCTGGAGGCTTTGCGCCCGCATCTGGGCGATCTGGATATCGCCAGCCTGAACGCGCCGGAACTGACCGTGGTCTCTGGCCCCGATGCGGCACTGGCCGATCTGGCGGCGCGGCTGGCGGCCGAAGGCGTGGAGACCCAGCGCATCGCCATCGACATTGCCGCGCATTCGCGCATGCTGGAGCCGATTCTGGCCCGGTTCCGCGCTTTCCTCGCCTCGATCCCGCTGAATGCGCCGAAACTGCCGGTGATCTCGAACCGCACCGGCCAGCCCTTGACGGTGGAACAGGCGACCAGCCCGGATTACTGGACCCAGCATCTGCGCGGCACGGTGATGTTCGCGGATTGTGTCTCTACACTGGCCGAAAACCCCAATCGCATCTGGATCGAGGTGGGGCCGGGCAAGGCGCTGTCCTCGCTGACCCGCATGCATGGCGCGGTGCCGGGGCAGCAGGTTCTGGCGGCCTTGCGCCACCCGGACGAGGACATTGCCGACGACCTTTACCACATGGGCCTTTTGGGGCGGATCTGGGCGCTGGGCGGCAATTTCGACTGGTCGCAGATCTGGGGCGAGGCGCGGCGCAACCGCGTGCCGCTGCCCACATATCCGTTCGAGCGGCGCGAGTATTTCATCGCGCCTGCCAAACCTGTTGCCGAGACGGTCAGCGCCCTGCCCGTGCGGATTGCCGATGTGGCCGGGATGGGCAGCCGTCTGGGCTGGGTCGCGCGCAGCGCACCGCTGGATTTCGACGTGGAAGCCGATCTGGCCGAGGCCCCGCGCGAAAGCTGGCTGGTCTTTGCGGATCAAGACGGCATCGCCGCGCCCGTCATCGCACGGCTGCGGGCGGCGGGGCACAGGGTGATCGAGGTGCAGGCGGGCGACACGTTCCGCCGCCGGACCGAGGGCGCCTATACCCTGCCGACCGAGCGCGGGCGCGAGGGTTATGACCAACTGATCCAGGACCTCGTGCATCGCGGCACCCTGCCGACGCGCATCGCGCATTTCTGGCTGGCGGGGGACGAGCATTTCCGCCCGGGGTCCAGCGCCTATCAGGCGCATGTGGAACAGGGGTTCTATTCGCTGATGTTCCTCGGTCAGGCGATTGCGGCCGAGGGGCTGGCGGGGCCGATCCATGCGGTTGTGGTGACCTCGGGTGCGGCGCGCGTGCGTGATGAGGCGCTGAGATGGCCGGAAAAGGCGCTGATCGCCGGGCCCGCGCGGGTGATGCCGCGCGAAATCCCGGGGCTGAGCGTGGCGACGTTGGATATTGAACCCCGCGCGCGAAAGCGGGGCGGGCATCCGGAATTGACGGTTCCGCTGCTGGAGGAGCTGCTGGCAGCCCCCGGCAACCGCTTTGCCGCTCTGCGCGCTGCGCGGCGGTATGAGCCGGTCTTGCAGCCGCAAAGGCTGGAGGCGCCGGTTGATTTGCCGCAAGGCGGGGTCTGGGTGATCACGGGCGGCTTTGGCGGCATCGGGCACAGCGTGGCCGAAGCGCTGATCGCGCGTTCGGGGGCCAAGGTCGCGCTGATTGCCCGCAGTCCCCTGCCGCCGCGTGATGAATGGGCGGCGCTGAAGGAGGCCGGGCATCCGGCCCTGCGGCGGATTCTGCAGGTGGAGAGACTGGAATCGCTGGGCGGCGCGGTGATGACGGAACAGGATTACTTCAACTACACCCATTTCAC
>CALEZJ010000564.1 GCA_937927885.1 uncultured Paracoccaceae bacterium
CCCCGCTCAGGCACAGCGCGCCCAGCGCGCCGGGGATGGCGACCCGCGCCCGGGTCTCGTCGGCGCCCAAAAGCGAGAGGCGCCCCGCCTCGCCCCAGCCCTGCCGATGCGCCACCTCGGCCCGGGCCCGCACCAGTTGCGCGGCGTTGGTGGCCACCATCAGTTCGTCGGTTCGGTGGATGTCGGCGTCGATCCCCTCGGCCCCTGCCACGCGGATGACCTCGTCCACGGTGCCGTTCATGGCCTCGACCATGCGCAGGACCGCTTCGCGGCCCGAATGCGCGGCATAGGTGGCATGATTCCAGGCGAATCCGCCCGTCAGCCAGCCGCCATTGCGCCCCGAGGCACCATATCCTGCGAAATGCTTGTCGATCACCACCACCCGTAGAGAGGGCTCGGCGGCCTTCAGGTACCAGGCGGTCCAGAGCCCGGTATAGCCCGCGCCGATGATCGCCACATCGGCCTCGGTGTCGCCGACCAGGGGCGGGCGGTGCCGCGTCGGCAGGCCGATGTCGGCGAACCAGAACGAGACACCGCCAAGCGCCGTCATGCGAGGCCCGCGAGGGCCAGCACCTCGGCCCGGTGCGCGTCGCGCGCCACGGCGGGGGCGGGGTCACGCGCCACCCCGTCAAAGCGCGGGGCGGGACGGGGTTGCAGGGCGCCGCCGGTCCGCGCCCAGGTGCCGCGCGCGGCCAGATGGGGGTCGCGGGACGCTTCCTCGGGCGTCAGGACCGGGGCGACGCAGGCATCCGTGCCCGCGAACAGGTCCGCCCAATGGTCGCGCGGCGCGCCGGCGAACAGCGCGGCCAAGCGTCGTGTCGCCTGCGGCCAGGTGGCGGGGTCGTTCTGGCGTGCGAAATCCGGATCCGAGGACAAGGACAAAATCGACAAAAACTGCGCGTAGAAGCGGGGCTCGAGGCATTGGACTGTCACAAATCCGCCATCGGCGCAGGAGTAGCTGCGCGACCAATGCGGCCCGTCCAGAAGCGAGGCGCCGCGCTGCGCCTGAAAGAGCCCGCCCGATTGCATCAACATCAAGAGCGCCATCATATGCGCCGAGCCGTCGACGATCGCCGCATCCACAATGCAGCCCTTGCCCGAGCGCCCCGCCGCGATGATCCCGGCAAGCACCCCGGCCACGAGATAGAGCGCGCCGCCTCCGATATCCCCCAAGAGGGTCGGCGGCGTCAGGGGCGGCTGGCCCGGGGGCGAGGCATACCAGAGCGCGCCGGAAAGCCCGATATAGTTGAGGTCGTGTCCGGCCTGGCTGGCGCGCGGCCCGTCCTGGCCCCAGCCGGTCATGCGGCCATAGACCAGCCGCGGGTTCAGCACGGCCACATCGGCGGGGCCGAGGCGAAGGCGTTCCATCACGCCGGGGCGGTTGCCCTCGATCAGCGCATCGGCGCGCGCCAGCAGGGCCTCGATCACCGGGCGGTCGGCGGGGGACTTGAGGTCCAGCGCAATGGTCTTCTTGCCGCGGTCCAGAAGGTTGAGCGGCGGCACCCCGGCCAGCGGCGGCCCGCCCGGGCGCTGGATGCAGATGACCTCGGCCCCCAGATCGGCCAGCATCATGGCGGCAAAGGGGCCGGGGCCCAGCCCCTCGAATTCGACGATTCTGAGCGAGTCAAGCATTGTCCCTCCAGGCGCCCCGCGCCGTCAGCACCGATTTCAGCAGGCTTGGGCGGTCGGTCATCAGCCCGTCCACCCCCATGTCCAGAAGGTGGTGCATCTGCGCCGCGTCGTCGACCGTCCAGACCTGCACCCGCACCCCCGCCGCATGCGCCGCGCGCAGGAAACGGGGGGTCACCACGGCGAGGCCGCGAAACGCGGCCGGCACCTGCACGACGGGAAAGTGCCCCGCCGCCAGCGGCAGGCCCCAGCCCCTGAGCCAGAGACCCAGCACACCCTTGTGCGCGGGTGACCAGCAGAGGCCGGGCCCCAGGAGCGCGCGTAGTCGCGCGGTGCGGGCGGGGGAAAACGAGCCGACGCCGATCCGGTCCAGCACCCCCATGCGCCGGATCAGCCGGGCGAGGGGTTCGACCACTGCATCGCTTTTCGCCTCGATGTTGATGGCGAGGCGCGGGTGCGATTCGATCAGGTCGGCCAGGCGGGGGATGCCTGCGCCGCCCCGGGTGCGCACCTGCGCAAGGTCGCGCCAGGTCAGCGCCGCGATGGCGCGCGGATCGCCGGTCATCCGCGCCAGCGTCGGGTCGTGGTGGATGATGACCTCGCCGTCGGCGCTGAGGTGGACATCGGTTTCCACATGGGTGTAGCCCATCGCCACGGCGCGGGCAAAGGCGGGGAGGGTGTTCTCCTCGGCCTCGAGGCTGCCGCCGCGATGGGCGATGGCCAGCGGGCGCCCGCGGGTGAGGTAGCCGGGCGGGGTCATGGGCGGGTCCCCGGGCGGCAGAGCAGGCGCGCGATCAGCGCGAGCAGCACGAGCCAGGCGAGGGCGCCGAAGGCCAGCGTGGCGCGGGCGTTGGCGGCGCGTTCCTCCCAGGGCAGGCCGGACGAGGCGATGGCGTGCAGCATGCCCCAGCCCCCGGCGACCCAGGCGAGCACCAGCAGCAGCACCAGTTCCACGACCGAGGCGCGGGCGCGCAGGTCGGCCAGCACCAGCGCGAGGCCGATCCCCGCCAGCGTCATGTCGTAGTCATAAAGGTAGGGGCTGACCAGCGTCGAGGCAAAGCAGGCGGCGGCCAGCGTCTGGCGGGCGGGCAGTCGCCTGCGGACCGCCAGCGCCACCAGCGCCAGTGCCGCCAGCGCGACGGCGATCTGCAGCGCCAGCGCCAGCGAGGGGGAAAGGCCCAGCGTATGGGCCAGCGCATAGGCCGAGGTCATGCGAAAGAGCGGGTAGAAGCCCACCGCCAGCGCCTGCCCGGCGGCGTCGACACCGCTGCGAAAGGCGCTCCAGATCCCGGGGCCGAGGGCGAGGGTGGAGAGAAGCGACAGGCCCAGCGCCACCGCCGCCGCAAGGCCGATCACCCGCCAGCGCCCGGCTGCCAGTGCCTGGACCCCCAGCCCGATGCCCAGATGCGGCTTGATGACCAGCAGGCCCAGCGGCAGCCCGGCCAGGCTGCGGCCCCCCAGCGTCAGCAGGCAGAACAGCCCCATCAGCCCCGCGGTCAGAAAGGCGTTCTGGCCGATGGTGGCAGTGACATAGATCGGCGGCGCCAGCGCCAGCAGCACCAGCCCCAGCCCCGCCAGCCGCGCCAGCACCCAGAGATAGAAGGCCAGCGTGAGCCCGGTAAACAGCCCGTAGGACAGCCCGCGCGGCAGGGTTGCCAGCAGGCCCGCGACCAGATCGAAGGGCGGCGGGTAGGTCCAGGGCATGAAGCCGTCATGCCCGACCAGCGCGCGCTGGAGGGCGGCCATCACGGCGGGATCGTAGGCCTCGGC
>CALEZJ010000565.1 GCA_937927885.1 uncultured Paracoccaceae bacterium
CCGATCACGATGACACGCGGATCGCGGCGCATTTCCTGAAACAGCGCCTCGTTGAGCGCGTCGCGCATGGTTTTCACGGTCATGGCGTGCCCCTCAATAGTCGGCGTAAACGTCCGAGAGCAGGATATCCGCTCCCGGAACCGGTGCAGCGCGCGCCGAAGCGACGGCCGAGTCGATCAGCGCGCCGACCTCTGCGTCAATCGCGTCCAGCGCCACTGCGTCAATCAGGCCCGACTCGGTCACCTTCGAGCGGATCAGCGCCAGAGCGTCATGGGTTTCACGAAGTCCCTTGACCTCGTCCTTGGCGCGGTAATTCTGCGGATCGCCCTCGAAATGGCCGAAATAGCGCGTTGCGGTGGCAATCAGCGCGGCGGGACCATGGCCTGCGCGCACATGGGCCAGCGCCTCGCCCATCGCTTCATGGACCGAGAAATAGTCGAACCCGTCAGCCTCGAAGACCTTGATGCCGAACCCCGCCGTGCGTTGCACGATATCACCGCCGATGGCATAGCCCTCGCCGGTATGCTCCGCATAGCCGTTCATCTCGATGACGAAGATCTTTGGCAGTTTCAGCACGACGGCAAGGTTCATCGCCTCGAACACCGTGCCCTGATTCGACGACCCGCCGCCGCCAAAGCTGACCGCAACCGACCCGTCACCGCGCGCCTTGCAGGCAAAGGCAGCCCCCACCGCGATGGGAGGTCCGCCCCCGACGATGCCGTTGGCGCCCAGCATCCCCTTGTCGATGTCGGCAATGTGCATGGAGCCCCCTCGCCCCTTGCCCAGTCCGTCGGCGCGGCCATAGATTTCATGCATCATCAGCCGCGGATCGCAGCCTTTGGCGATACAATGGCCATGCCCGCGGTGGGTCGAGATGATGTAGTCGCGGTCAGACAGGTGCTCGCACACACCAACGGCGATGGCCTCTTGTCCGGAATAGAGATGGGTGAAGCCGGCGATCTCGCCTTTCGGGTTCTCGATGTGCAGGCGCTCCTCGAACTCGCGGATCAGGCGCATCTGCCGATAGGCTTTCAGGATATCCGAACGGCTCTGCTGCATGGGGGCCTCCGAGGGGTTTGACGGGAATCTGGTCGATTTTCCGCGCCAAGTCAATTTATCCATGTTTCTTTCGCAGATAAATTGTATATTGTGAAGGCGCAAATTGTATTCGAAGGAGACGATGATGGATTTTCGGCTGACAGAGGTCCAGCGCGACCTGCAAGAGGCCGCGCGACGCTTTGCCCGGAGCGAACTGATCGACCTCGCTAAGGAGTTGGAAGACCAGGCGAAACCTGTCCCGCACGAGTGGCTGAAACGCTATGCCGAGATGGGATTTCTGGGCGTCAACGTGGCCGAGGAATACGGCGGGCTCGGCCTGGGCAATCTGGAAGCACTGCTGGTGGTCGAGGAATTCGCCAAGATCAGCAGCGCAGTCGCCTTCCCGGTGTTCGAATCCTGTGTCGGTCCGGTCCGCGCGATCGAGCATTTCGCCCCGCAAAGTCTGAAAAACCGCGTGATACCAGCAGTATGCCGGGGCGAGGTGGTTGTGGCCATCGGCATGTCCGAACCCGACGCCGGATCGGCCCTGACCGATCTGAAAACCCGTGCGCGTATCACCGGAGACAAGGTGGTGCTGAACGGGAACAAGCGCTGGTGTTCAGGCGGCGGACACGCGGACGGCTATCTTGTATACGCGCGATTCGATGACAACCCGGGCGCGGGATCCATCGGTGCGGTCTACGTCGAAAAAGGCACGCCGGGTTTCAGCTTTGGCCCTCAGGAACGCTTGATGGGGTTTAGGGGTGTGCCCTCGTCTGACCTCTACTTCGACAATGTCGAACTGCCGCTGGACCATGTCGTGGTCCCCGGTGGCGGGTTCAAGAAGTTGATGGAGGCATTTGATCTGGAGCGCTGCGGCAATGCGACAATGTCGCTGGGCCAGGCCTCCGGGGCCTTGGAGGATGTGCTGTACTATGTGCAGGAACGCCACCAGTTCGGCCGCCCGCTGGTCGATTTCCAGGCGGTGCAGATCAAGTTGGCCGAGATGCGCCTGCGGGTCGATGCCGCGCGCCTGCTGATCCATCGTGCGGCACAGAACGCACAGGATGGGCTGCCCTCGATCCTCGAATCCTCGCTGGCCAAATGCTTTGCCAATGAAATCTCACGCGAGGTAACGGGAAATGCGGTCCAGTTGATGGGCGGTTACGGTTACTCCAAGGAATACCCGATGGAACGACGGTTGCGAGATTCCTGGGGTTGGGGGATTGCCGGCGGCGCCGTCGACATTCAAAAGGTGAACATCACCGCGGCTATGGTTGGGCGGCGGTTCAACCAGCGCCGGTCCTGAGGAGGTCGCATGCTGCCACGTCTGCCGACCGAGGCCGAGTTCGTCGATGTCGGCTTTGTCGCCGAAGTGCCCGCCCAGGGCGCGCGTTTTGTGCAGGTCGGCGGGCGTGAGGTGATGCTGGTGCGACGCGGCGGGGACATCGCCGCGTTTTCCGGGAGTTGCACGCACAATCTGGCGCGCTTGTCCGAGGGGGTGATCGACGGGGGACAAATCGTTTGCCCCCGCCACGGCGCGCGTTTCACGCTGGCGACCGGCAAGTCACAATCCTCGCTTTGCCGCGACTTGCCGAGTTATGCGGTGCGCATTGTCGGTCGGAGGGTTCAGGTCAGACTGTGATAGAGCGGGAAACCGCGACAGGCTGGCCATCAATCGCCGCGCACGATCAACGGGTGTAACCCCCGCGCGCTGCAGCCTGAGCATCGGCACCTCGACATCCACCGGCAAGGAGGGATCGGTCGCGGCCAGCAAGTCGGCCAAGGGCAGATCACCCTCACCCGGGATCTGGCGATCATCGATCGCCTCGGCGAAGAGATCGGTGGGCGGACCTTGGGGCGCATCACAGAATTGCAGGCAACCGATGGTTTCAGCCAGCGCGGGAAGGTCGGCTGGCGTGCCACCTGTACGGGCCAGATGCAGGGGATCGACCAGCAGGCTGAGATTGGCATGACCCAGGTTGCGCACGAATTCGGCGGCCTGCTCGACATTCCTCAAGGCGGAAAAAGCCATGAATTCAATCGAGAGAGCAATGCCGCGTTGCGCTGCTGCGTCGCACAGGTTCACAACCTTGCCGCCCGCACGATCCAGGTTCTGATCATAAACCAGCAGGGTGGCCCGAGTCGCGCCGATGTCAGCGGCGTGATCGAGGACTGGGAGATACACGGCAATCTCTGTCCTACCCGAAACTGGCAAAGCCTCGATATTGTGGACGCTTACGCCCTCGCGTGCACAGGCGGCGCGAAAGGCAGACGTCTCCGGCACAGTCAGTCGCGGGAAAATATCGAGCTGTGGGGCCGGCGGGGACAGAAACACCGAGACCAAGGCAAATCCAGCCTGCCGCGCAACTGGGACCAAATCGACCGGCCCCAAATCGCGCAGGCAAAGCTGATGCAGTGACAGGCGCCGACCCGTCATACGCCCAGATAGCTTTCGATGATCCGCGGATCCTTGATCAGGTCGGCAGACGGACCGTGCATCGAGATTTCCCCCCGTTCGAGCACATAGGCGCGCGAGGTACAGGCCAAGGCACGATAGGCGTTCTGCTCAACCAGAAGAATGGTCATGCCGTCGCGGTTGAGCTTGACCAAGGCATTGAACACCTGGTCGGTCATGATCGGCGAGAGGCCCAGCGATGGTTCATCCAGCAAAAGGATCTCGGGTGCACCGACCACCGCGCGACCGATCGCCAGCATCTGCTGCTGCCCACCCGACAGCGTCCCCGCCAACTGGCTTGCACGTTCCTCAAGGATCGGGAACAGCGCGAACACATCGGCCAGATCGTAGGCGGATTTGCGCGACCCCAGAGCAAGAGTGCCCAGTTGCAGGTTTTCCAGCACCGTCATGTCCGGCAGAACCTGCCGCCCCTCGGGAACCTGCAACAGCCCGAGGCGCGAGACCTTGTGCGGCGGAATGCGGTTGATGGTCTGCCCATTGAAGGTAACAACGCCCTTTTGCGGGGTCACCGTTCGGCTGAGCGCGTTGAGCAGCGTCGACTTTCCAGCGCCGTTCGAACCGATCAAGGCAACCATCTCGCCCCGGTTGACGTGCAGGTCGACCCCTCGCAGGGCCTTGATTCCTTTGTAGGATACCCAAAGATCCTGAACTGCGAGCACCATCAGGCGTGACCTCCGATATAGGCTTCGATCACCTTGGGGTCGCGGGTGACTGTTTCGGGATCGCCTTCGGCGATGAGGCGCCCGGAATCGAGGACATAGACCCGATCGCAGAGCTTGGCGACAAAAGCGACGTTGTGTTCGATCAGCAAAAGGCCGGTTCCCGATTGCGCGAGTTCGCGGAAGATCGTGGCCATCTCGCCCGATTCCACCTCGTTCATCCCCGCGACAGGTTCATCGAGCATCACGATGCGCGGCTGGCTGGCGATGGCACGGGCGATCTCCACCCGGCGCTGGTGGCCATAGGCCAGACCACCGGCCTCCAGGTCGGCGTATTGCTGAATGCCGAAGCGCCCCAGCAGCTCCCAGGCTTCTTCGCGAAGACGACGCGTTTCGGACAGCGCGCTCGGCAGGCCCAAAAGGCTTGCGGCCAGGCTGGTGCGGTCCTTCCGGAAGAATCCGATCATCACATTGTCCAGCACCGTTGCTTCGGGCAGCAGGCGGATGTTCTGAAATGTCCGGGCAATCCCGCGCCGATTGACCCTGTCTCTTATACACATCTCCGCGCCCACGAGACAGGCA
>CALEZJ010000566.1 GCA_937927885.1 uncultured Paracoccaceae bacterium
CTCGGGCTCGAAGGCGCCGCGACCAATCCAGGCAATGGCGACCAGTTGGGCCTTCTCATCGTCGTTCAGCGCGTCGATGAAGGCGTGCAATTCCCCTTCGCGGCCTGTCTCGCGCGCCTGAAAGATGACGTGGACGACTTTCTTGAGGCTGATTTCGAGGGTCATGGTGGCTTTCCTTGCTGACCGCCAGCATCACCCGCCGGGGCATTTTGCGCAAGAGGTCAGCGTGCGCGGGCGAAAAGCCTGTGCCAGAGGGTATCCGGCAACAGCCGACCGGCGCGGAAAAGCCAGGAGAAGAGCGTGGGAAAGGCCGTAGTGCCGCGACGCGTCCGGATGGCGCGCAGCATGTGTCGGGCGGCCTGATCGGGTTCCATCAGGAACGGCATCGAGAAGTCATTGAGATCGGTGAGGCGTGTGCGGATGAACCCCGGGTTGACCAGTTGCACGGTCACCCCAGTGGCATGGAGGTCGGCCTGAAGTGATTGCGCGAGATTCATCAGCCCGGCCTTCGAGGCTCCGTAACCGATGGCCCCGGGCAGGCCGCGGTAGGCGGCGAGCGATCCGGTCAACACCAGATGCCCGCGCCCGCGCGCCAGCATGGCTGGCAGGATTGCGCCTGTCACCCGCACGGCACCGGCAAGGTTCACGTCGATCATCGCCAGCGCGCGCGCCGTGTCCCAATCTTGCGCGCGCATCGGCCAGTAGGCTCCAGCGAGATAGATCACGCCGTCCACCGCCCCTGCCACTTCGGCTGCTGCGTGGACCGAGGCGTCGTCCGTTACATCCATCACCAGCGACTCTGCGCCCGGCAAGGTGGACGCCAGATCCTGAAGTCGTGCGGCGTCGCGCCCGGACAGGATCAGTTGCACGCCTTGATCGGCCATCGCATGAGCCAGCGCGCGGCCGAGGCCCTCGGAGGCGCCGATCAGCCACCAGCGTTGTCCCCTCATGCGGGCACCTGTCGCATGGTGGCCACCAGTTCTGCCACCTTGATCCCGAATTTGCGGAACTGGCTGCGGTTCAGGATGGTGCCGTTCTCGCACAGGTACATCCAGTCAGTCACGTCCAGAACCCAGCCACCTGCGTGTTCAGGCAGACGGATCCGGTAGGATAGGCGCACGGTTGCCCCTTCCTGCCGACCCTCGCCGGGTTGCGTCAGATCGTCGGCCTCGGCGCGGATGTTGCCATCGTTACCCAGCGCGAGGCGCCACTGGCGGTGCTGCACCTCGCCCGAGGCGTATCGGAAATGCTCGTCCAGGATGCCACGGTTGCCTTCCCAGCGGCCATTCATCTGGGCGACAAAGCGTGACGTGACGCGACCAAAGGGGCCATAGATGACACCCTCGCACAGCATCGGGCCGTTCAGATGCTGGCGGATGTCCAGGCCGGGTGTGGTCTCCGCGTAATCCGCCGGACGTTGGGCGCCAAAACCGACAAGGCGGCGGGCGATCAGTGCAAGGGCGGCCAGGACGGCAAGTGTGACAAGGGCTTCAGGCATGATGGGGTTCGCTTTCGGGATCGATCGTGGCGATGAGGGCGATGGCGCCCAGTTTCAGCGCACAAGGGAGCAGGGCATAGATCAGGCCTAGAGCGGCCAGCGCTTGCGGTGAACTGTCAGGCCCGGAAAACCCAAGACTGTCGAGCATGGGCAGCAGGACCAAGGCGCACAGCGCAAGCGTGGCCTTGGTGGCAAAGGTCCAGAGAGCAAATCCCGCCGCGCCTTCCGGGGCGACATGGGCCATGCGACGGGCAAAGAGAGCGGGGAGCA
Organism: uncultured Paracoccaceae bacterium; assembly: GCA_937927885.1. GTDB lineage: Bacteria > Pseudomonadota > Alphaproteobacteria > Rhodobacterales > Rhodobacteraceae > Pararhodobacter. Next base: position 1,769 of record CALEZJ010000566.1, read on the forward strand.
GGGTCAGGGCGGCCCCAAGCGCCGCGCCAGTAAGAATGCAGATCACCGCAAATGCGGGGGCATCCCCGGCGTCGAGCAAAGCCGCTGCGCCAAAAGACGCAATGGAAAGGCCCATCGACAGCATCAGAACCCGGCGTGTGCCGTATTGGCGCGCGGCGCGCACCCAGAGCGGGGCCGCACCGGCCGCGGCGAAAAAGAAGAGGACCAGCAGCGGCCCATCCCACCCCGGGGCGGCGAGGCGGCTTTCGACGAAGAACAGGAAAAGGGTCGAACTGACCGCGACCGGGGCGGTGTTCACCAGCGCGACCACCAGCAAGCGCCGCGCCAACGGGTCGCGCAGCACCCTGCCAAAGTCGCTCAGGCTGCTGGTGTCCGGGCTGGTCTGGCCCCGCCATTCGGCGCGCATACGCCAGCCAACGCCCAGCGCGAAGGCGGCGAACAGGACGGCATAGGCCTGAAACGGCGGGTTCGGTGTCAGGGCCAGCAGTGTCGGCGCCACAGCGGCGGCGCAAACCCCCAAAAGAGCCCCGCTTTCGCGCCAGGCGGCCAGCTGCAGGTGACCACTGGTGCCCAGAGGTTCGGCCCGTCGGATACCCTGAGCATAGAACACGATGGTCAGAAAACTGTAGGCGCTGAAAAGTGCGGTCAGCATAAGCGCGAACCACAGGATCGGCGTCACAGGCGGTACCACTGCGAACAGCCCCAGCATCGCCCCTGCCAGCACGATCAGGGCCATCGCCACCGAGGCCCCGCGGCGCGCCGAAGTTGCGCGTGCCAGCCAGCCCAGCGCGGGGTCCTGCACCAGGTCGATCAGCCTGAGAGCCCCCAGCACCAACCCCAGTGTGCCCAGTCCGATGCCGAAACTGTCGGCGTAGAACTTGGGCGCGTGGATATAGATCGGCAGCCCCGCCATCGCCAAGAGCGCGGCGAAGCCTCCCCAGGTGGCTAGGGGCGCGTGGGTCACCGCGAGACCTCGTGTGCCGGGGGCTCGGGGCGCCGACGGAACCCGGCTCCTTTCCACCACAGTTTCAGCGCCTGCCAATGGATCAGCGCCAGCACCCTGCGCGAACCAAAGGGCCGACGGAACAATGCCCCGACGAGTCCCGCCGAGGTGGCGGGTTTGCGCGGGCCGGTGAGGGTCGCGACAAGGCCGCCCGCCTGGTGCCCCAGTTCGATGCGGATGGCGATGGAATCCGGACGGATATCGAAACGGAACCGATAGCCCCCGTCGATCGGCTGGAACGGCGAGACATAGAAAACCTTGCGCGCCTCCAGCGTGTCCGCCGAGGTGATCGCGCGAAAATCGTCATGGTGGCACAGATAGGAATGCCGGTCGCCGTAAGTGTTCGTCACTTCGGCAATCACGCAGACCAGCGCATCCCGCGCGTCATGGGCCAGCCAGAAACTGACCGGGTTGAACACGTGGCCCAGCACGCGCGGCTGCGTCAGCAAAGACAGGCGCGCGATTTCGGGCGCCCCGGCATCGGCCAGAACCTTGCGCGCCCAGATGGTGCCGGTGCCCTGACCTGGCGCGCCGCCGTGGTCCGCATCGAACAGCGCCACCAGACCGCGCCGGTTGCGCCTCAGCAGGGCAGGGGCGGGTTGTGCCACTTCGGGTTCGACCAGCAGGTAGTCCACGCCGTAAGCAAATCGGTTGCCTGGCCCCCCGCTACGCCCGTGGAACGTGCGCCCGGCGATGTGCTCGACCACACTCATGCCGCAGCCTGAGTGCGTCGGGCAGCCATTGCCTCGACCACATCGACGGCGCTGGCAAAGCCGTCCTCGTGAAAGCCGTTCTTCATCCAGGCCCCGGCCAGCCATATGCCGTCCTGACCGTTCATCGCCCTCAGCGTACCCTGAGCAGCAAAGGCTGCGCGGTCATAGACCGGGTGGCGGAAGGTATGGCTGTCATAGATCTTGTCTTCGCGGATCGGGCGGCTGGAATTCAGCGTGACGATCATCAGATCGTCCCTCGGGATCGGCTGAAGCGCGTTCATCCAGTAGGACAGGCTGATCCTCTCGCGGTCGGCGGCGCTGTGTTCGGTATAGGTCCAACTGGACCAGACCTTGCGCCGCTTGGGCATGATCGTGGCATCGGCGTGCAGCACGGCCTCGTTGTCCTGATAGCGGATCGCGGACAGTGCCTTACGCTGTTCGGACGGTGCGTGGGCCAGCAGGCTCAACGCGGTGTCGGAGTGGGTGGCGAGGATCACCTCGTCATAGCTCTCCCATTCGCCTGCGTTCAGCCTAACCTCGCGCCCCTGCGCACCGCGCCGAACGCCCGACACGGCAGCACCCAGCCGAATGTCCACGCCGCGAATGCGCAGATCGCGCTCGAGCCTGCGGACGTATTCGACCGACCCGCCACGCACAGTGTGCCATTGATGCTGACCCCTCGCCGACAACAGCGCGTGATTCCTGAAGAATTCCATCATGGCGCGGGCAGGGAAGTCCATGATCTTGTCTTTTGGCGTGGACCAGATCGCGCCGGAGAACGGCTGGATATACCGCTCGCGGAACCAGCGGCCCATGCCCAGTTCATCCATTAGCCCGCCAATGGTCATGTCGTCGCGTGCGACATCCAGCGCCCGGGCATTGAAACGCACAATGTCGCGGATCATGCGAAGAAACCGCGGATCCGCGATGTTGCGGCGGCTGGCAAAGAGGGTGTCGAGCGATTCCAGCGCATATTCGCAGGCGCCGTTGTCGAATGAGGCCCCAAAGCCCATCGAAGCTGGCGCGGTCGGAACGTCGAGGGCCTCGAACATTGCCGTCAGGTTGGGATAATTGGCATGGTTGAAGACGATGAACCCTGTATCCACTGGCTGGTCCCCCCGTTTGCCCGCCAGCACGGTGCGGGCATGGCCTCCCAGCCTCGGAGCCGCCTCGATCAGGGTCACCCGGTTGCCGGGGGCCAGCAGCCAGGCTGCGGCCATGCCTGAAATGCCGGCGCCGATCACGGCAATGTGGCGCGGGGCCGATGGGGTGGATTCAAAGGGCATCGCGCTCTCCGGTTGTTGTTTTCAGAGGATACGCAGGGGGCGTGCGTTTGGATGCAAGGAAAAATCGGCCGCATTCGTTGATCCGACCCGGGGCGAGGCGCGTAAACTGACCATGTTGCAAGTCCTCGCCAAACCCCACACAGTAGCGTCGCCGCCCGGCACGGGATCGGTGGCGGACAGGATCGGAGTGCGAAATCCTTTGACGGGGACAGACGACAGCCACACCCACGCGGCATGGATGCTGCGTGTGGCAAGGGACGCGGACCAGAAAGCCTTCGCGGCGCTGTTCTCGCATTTTGCACCACGGATCAAGGCCTTCCTGATGAAATCCGGCGCGCCTGCCGCCCAGGCCGAAGATTGCGCGCAAGACGTTATGGCAACGGTCTGGCGCAAGGCCGCCATGTTCGATCCGTCACGCGCGACGGCGGCAACCTGGATCTTTACCATCGCACGGAACCGGCGCATCGACCTTTTGCGCCGCGATGCGCGTCCTGAACCCGAAGATTTGCCCTGGGGCCCCGAGCCCGACCTCGACGCCGAGGCCGCGCTGGCACTGCAACAGGATACTGACCGGCTGGGCGCCGCCTTGGCCGCCCTCCCGCAAACCCAGCGCGAGTTGATCGAAAAGGCCTACTTTGGCGATCTCAGCCATGGCGAGATTGCCCGGACCACCGGCCTGCCTCTGGGCACGATCAAGTCGCGCATTCGCCTGGCGCTGGACAAGCTGCGCCAGTCCATGAGTTGAGGATAGACCGATGATCCGCCATCATCTCTCGGACGATCTGCTGACCGGCTACTGCGCAGGCTCCCTGCCGGAAGCCTTCAACGTCCTGATCGCCACGCATGTTTCCCTGTGCGACGAATGCCGCGCGCGGCTGGCCAGTCTGGAGGCGCTGGGCGGCGCCCTGCTGGAAAGCGCCGGTCCGGTGGCGATGGACAACGGGGCCCTTGCCGCGACCCTCGCGCGTATCATGGGCCAGCCACCGATGCCATGGACCGCCCCGGCGCGTCCGAAGGGGCTGTTTCCCGAACCCCTGCGCGCCCGGGTCGGCGGCGATCTAGATGCGGTTCGCTGGCGCCCGGTCGGCGGCGGCGTGCGGCAGGCGATCCTGCCCACCTCGGGGCGTGCCAGCCTGCGGCTGCTGCACATTCCCGGCGGGGGGGCGGTGCCGGATCATGGCCACAAGGGCACGGAACTGACCCTGGTTCTGCAAGGGGCGTTCCGCGACGAGTCCGACCGCTTTGGCCCCGGCGACGTGGAAATCGCCGATGCCGAGGTCCATCACACGCCGGTGGCCGAGGCCGGTCCGGCCTGCATCTGTCTGGCCGCCACCGATGCGCCCTTGCGTTTCAAGGGGTTGGTCCCGCGGCTGGTGCAGCCCTTCGTGAAAATCTGACGCGCCGGAAAAGACTTTGAACCGTTCTTCGGCGTCGTCCGACCCAAGGCCACACGCGCTGCAGGCGCCAACCCTTGGAGAGACCGAATGACCCGCACGCTCCTTGCCACCCTGACCGCCCTGTCGTTGACCCTGATTGCCGCGCAGGCCAATGCTGCCGCGTATATCAAGTACGAAGGCGTCCCCGGCGTGATCCAGGCAACCGGTGCCGACCGTCCCGCGACCGGTGCCGACAGCGCCCGCGGTGGCCGGGGCATCATCATCATCGACATGGCGACCGGCAACGACGATCGCGGACCTGACAGCGATGCGGGTCGTGATGGCGGCCGCGATGCGGGCCGCGACGCCTTTGGCGGCTGAGCCCGGATTTCAGGCCCGGTGATAGGGCGATCCGGCCAGGATCGTCGCCGCGCGGTAAAGCTGTTCGGCCAGCATCACCCGCACCAGCGCATGAGGCCAGACCATGGCACCAAGAGACAGGGCAGCGTCCGCCCCGGCCCTGAGGCCGGGGTCAAGCCCGTCCGCCCCGCCGATGAACAGCGCCAGATCCTGTGCGCCGCCGTCGCGCCAACGCGCCAGCCTTTGCGCAAACTCGGGCGAGGACATCACGCTTCCCCGTTCATCCAGCGTCACCCGTACCGCGCCCGCAGGGCAGACGCGCTCCAGCAACACTGCCTCGGCGCCCATTCCCAGCGACTTCTTGTCTTCGACCTCGTGCTCGACAACCGGGCCCAGCCCCAAAGGACGTCCGGTCCGTTCGAACCGCTTGAGGTAGTCGTCGATCAGGTTGCGCTCGGGACCGGCGCGCAGTCGCCCCACTACGCACAGATGCAGCCGCATCAGGCGTTTGCGGGTGGCACCTGCCACATGCGCTCGAGCTGGTAGAACTCGCGCACTTCAGGGCGGAAGATGTGAACCACCACGTCGCCGGTGTCGATCAACACCCAGTCACCGGTCTCCTTGCCCTCGGAGCGGGCCGAGAGACGGAATTTTTCCTTGAGCCGGTCCAGCAGCTTTTCGGCGATCGCTGCGACCTGGCGCGACGAGCGCCCCGAGCAGATCACCATCGCATCCGCCATCGAGGAACGCCCGCGCAGATCGATCTGCACGATGTCCTCGGCCTTGTCGTCGTCAACGGATTGCAGGACCAGAGCCAGAACCTCGGCGCTGGTATAGTCACCGGGCGCGGGTTTCGGGGCGGGGGCCGCAGCGGCGGCCGGGTCGATGTAAGACAGAGAACTGTCCTCCTGCAGGGGAATCGGGGAAATGCTATCAAGCCCCGCGCGAAATCACAATCGGCCAGTCAAGGCAAGGGGATTCGCCTGGCCTGGCCCTGCAACGCCGCTTGCCTGCCTGCGGGGTTCACGGTATGAGCCATGCCATGACCCGTTTCTTCGACATGACCGACCACGCGCGCCTGCCGCAGCGTTTCAGCCGGGAAAACCGCTCGGTCCTTGCACGACTTCGCTGAGTACGTCGAGAAATCGGTGCGCGCGGAGCGCACACCATTCCTATTCCCATAGCCAAGAGATGAGCCATGACCGCTCCGAAGACCCTGTATGACAAGATCTGGGATGCCCATGTCGTCGATACTTCCGATGACGGCACCTGCCTGCTGTATATCGACCGCCATCTGGTCCACGAAGTGACCAGCCCGCAGGCGTTTGAAGGCCTGCGCATGGCCGGCCGCAAGGTGCGCGCGCCAGAAAAGACCATCGCCGTACCGGATCACAACGTGCCCACCACGCTCGACCGCGCCTCGGGCGTGATCGACAACGAGGAAAGCCGCATTCAGGTCGAGGCGCTGGACAAGAACGCCCGTGATTTCGGTGTGCATTATTACCCGGTGTCCGATGTCCGTCAGGGCATCGTGCATATCGTCGGGCCCGAACAGGGCTGGACCCTGCCGGGCATGACCGTGGTTTGCGGCGACAGCCACACCGCCACGCATGGCGCCTTTGGCGCGCTGGCGCATGGGATCGGCACCTCGGAGGTCGAGCATGTTCTCGCCACCCAGACGCTGATCCAGAAGAAATCCAAGAACATGAAGGTCGAGATCACCGGCAAGCTGCGCCCCGGTGTGACCGCCAAGGACATCCCCCTCGCCGTCATCGGCAAGACCGGCACGGCAGGTGGCACCGGCTATGTCATTGAATATTGCGGCGAGGCGATCCGCGATCTGTCGATGGAAGGCCGCATGACGGTCTGCAACATGGCCATCGAGGGCGGCGCCCGTGCCGGTCTGATTGCGCCGGACGAGAAAACCTTTGCCTATTGCATGGGTCGCCCCCATGCGCCGAAAGGCGCTGCCTGGGAGGCCGCGCTGGCCTGGTGGAAGACCCTCTACACCGACGAAGGCGCGCATTTCGACAAGGTGGTGACGATCCGGGGCGAGGATATCGAGCCGGTCGTGACCTGGGGAACCTCGCCCGAGGACGTGCTGCCGATCGGTGCCACCGTGCCGCATCCAGAAGATTTCACCGGCGGCAAGGTGGGGGCCGCGCAGCGCTCGCTGGAGTATATGGGCCTGACCCCGGGCATGAAGCTGACCGACATCACGATTGACGCCGTGTTCATCGGGTCCTGCACCAATGGCCGGATCGAGGACCTTCGCGCCGCCGCCGCCGTGCTGAAGGGGCGCAAGATCGCACCGGGCGTGCGCGGGATGGTCGTTCCCGGCTCGGGCCTCGTACGCGCGCAGGCCGAGGCCGAGGGGCTGGCCCAGATCTTTCTCGACGCGGGGTTTGAATGGCGCATGGCGGGTTGCTCGATGTGCCTCGCCATGAACCCTGACCAGCTCGCGCCCGAAGAACGCTGCGCCTCGACCTCGAACCGAAATTTCGAGGGTCGGCAAGGTTACCGCGGCCGCACGCATCTGATGAGCCCCGCCATGGCCGCTGCGGCGGCGGTGACCGGGCATCTGACGGATGTGCGGGAACTGATGGGCGAGACGGTGTAAGGACAGGAAACCATGAAAAAATTCACCACCCTCACCGGCGTTGCCGCGCCCATGCCGCTGGTCAACATCGACACCGACATGATCATTCCCAAGCTGTTCTTGAAAACGATCCAGCGTTCGGGGCTGGGCAAGAACCTGTTCGACGAGATGCGCTATGACCGGCAGGGCAACGAGATCCCCGATTTCGTCCTGAACCAGCCGCAGTATCGCAAGGCACAGATCCTGGTGGCAGGCGACAATTTCGGTTGTGGCTCCTCGCGCGAACATGCGCCCTGGGCGCTGCTAGACTTCGGCATCCGCTGCGTGATCTCGACAAGTTTTGCCGACATTTTCTTCAACAACTGCTTCAAGAACGGCATACTGCCCGTGGTTCTCCCGCCTGAGGCTGTCGCCCACCTGATGGACGACGCCACCAAGGGTGAGAACGCGCGCATCACCGTTGACCTCGAGTCGCAGGTGGTCACGGCATCGGACGGCACCCAATTCCCCTTCGAGGTCGACGCGTTCAAGAAGCACTGCCTGATGAACGGGCTCGATGACATTGGCCTCAGCCTGGAAAAAGTCTCTGCAATTGGCGCTTTCGAGGCGCGCGCCAAAACCCAGTTTCCCTGGCTCTGATTCTTCAATCTTTGCCATGGTTTAGGGCGCCCCTGCCGGGGCGCCCTCATTTTTCCGCAATGTTGATGCAAAGTCGCGACATTCTCGCCTCGAAATTCGCGGAATTTCTGGAGATCCTTGCGGGGAGTCTTGCAGGGGTGCAGGGAAATGGGCACAATTGTGGCAAAAATGAGGCAAGCGGTCTCGATCACGGGCCGCAGCCCTCGCTCCTCCGGTTCGAGCAGGCCGGCAAAGGGGACAGGAATGGGTGACGTGAAGTCGAGGTCGCATGTCCCGGGCGCCGCCCTGCGCGCCCTGCTGGTTGTTGTTCTGGTGATCCTGCCGGCGATGGTTGTGCCCGCGACAGCCCCGGAAACCGCGCAAAGCATCTTGCTGCTGGCCGTCTTTGCCGGTGGGATCGTGTTTGCCGAATACGCCTCGGACTATCCCGGCCTGATCGAGTTCCGCTTTGCCGCACCGTTCAACCGAACGCGATTTGCGCTGGTGGCGGTTCTGGCGGTGATGCTGTCGCTGCTCTTGCGCAATTCGGTCGAGCCCGGAACCATTGGCGGTCTCGCACTGCGTATCGCGGCGGTTTGCGGAGCGGCAATGGATTTCAGCCTCTCGCCGGTGCGCCTTCTCCTGTCGGCCTTGCCCGACGGCCTGCCCGAATCGCACCTGCTGATGGTGCGCGACGGGGCGGCCATGGCCTTTGTGCTGGCGCTGACAACGGTCGCCGGTTTCGTCACCGCAATCCGTCTGAACGCCTGGCCGATGGGAAGCGGGCCGTTCAATGTCTGGCTGAACCTGCCGACTTTCGATCCAACAGCAGGCAATGATGTTGTGCTGCGACTGCAGCGCCATGCCCGCATTAACATTCTGTTAGGGATGCTCATGCCATTCCTGCTGGCAGGGGCGGTGATCGCTTCGGCCATGTTGATTCGGCCGCTGTCTCTGGTATCGCCGATGGGCTATGTCTGGGGGATCACGGTTTGGGCGTATCTGCCGGCCAGCATGATCATGCGCGGGGTCGCCATGGCTCGCGTTGCGCGGATGATCCGTGCCAGCCGACGCAGGCTCGCCGACAGCGAAGGCGGGGCCTACGTCTCGGCCTGATTGCGCTAAGTCTTCTGGCCGTTGGTCTCCCGGCTCTGGCGCAAGGGGCGGTCCGGTTGGCGGTCTACCACACCGGACTGGGGCGCGAAGGCCCGGGGCTGTTGCTGCGCGACATTCGCGCGGGTGCTGCCGACGTGCTGGTGGTGCGGGACGCCCTCCTGGCCCTCCGCCCTGACGCGGTGCTGCTTCTGGATCTGGATTTCGACCTTGACCGGCGCGTCCTTTCTGCCCTGTCCGCTTTGCTCGCCGATGGCGGACACCCGATGCACCATACATTTGCCCCACGTCCAAACACCGGACGGCATACAGGGCTCGACATGGACGGCGACGGGCGGTTGGGTACTCCCGATGACGCGCAGGGATATGGGGAGTTCTCTGGCGCGGGCGGTATGGCGCTGCTGTCCCGCTTTCCGATCGACCGACATTCGCTTGTCGATTTCAGCGACATTCTCTGGCGCGATCTGCCCGGATCGCGCCAACCTGTCGTGGCGGGCCTACCGTTTCCGTCGATCGAAACGCAGGCTGTCCAAAGGCTGTCCACGACCAATCACTGGGAAGTAGCGTTGCAGACACCGGGCGGGCCACTGACCGTGATGGCGTGGCATGCCGGTCCGCCTGCCTTTGGCGGTCCGCATGGACGCAACCGGGCACGCAACGCGGACGAGACCGCCTTCTGGCTTTGGCGTCTGCAGGGCGGGCTGGCGCCCGTGCCGCGCGATTTCGTCTTGATGGGTGGGGCGAACCTCGATCCTGAGGCAGGCGATGGCCATCACGCAACGATGCGAACCTTGCTGGCACATCCCCTGCTGCAGGACCCAGCCCCCGAAACCGTGGCGGAAGCTGGACGGCCTGCTTCGCGCACCACCGCGCGATGGGAAAACCGCGACCTCGCATTGCGGGTCGAGTATCTGTTGCCCTCCGTCTCGCTGAGGGTCCTGGAGAGCGGGCTGATCTGGCCGTCAGAGTCGGCGCGTCACGCGCTGGTCTGGGCGGATGTGGTGCTACCCGATGTCCGCGCCAATTCAGTCCCGTCGAGTGGTCCATCCGACAGGGCGCCGGAACACCAAACCCGCCGCAACGGAAAGTCCGCGTCCCGCTCGCCTTAGATTGCCGCGCAGCCCCCCGGCTCCGTCCGCTGCGCGCGCCAAACGCTCGTGCCGCGCCATGCGGGCTTCGGGCAGGGCGGCGTCAATTGCCTCGCGGAGCGCGTCCAGCCCCTGTGGCGGCTTGCGCAGATCGACGGGCAGGACCGGTCCGGGTAAGAGCGTCAGAATCGGAGAAATGGCAGCGGCAATGCTTTGCCTGATGGCCGCGCTGGCCTGCGGGCCGGGTGTTGTCCGTATCAGATCCGCTGCGGTCGCGACATGAATCACCGGAGTTTTGCGAACTGTCGATCGTGCGCCCAGAGCAAGGTCCTGCGCGAGATCGGCATCCGGCGCCCGTCCCGGCCGGTTGGCGCGGTGCACCCACAGGATCATGTCCGATTCCGCCATCGCGGCCAGGCTGGTGCGTCGCCGCTTGTC
>CALEZJ010000567.1 GCA_937927885.1 uncultured Paracoccaceae bacterium
CATGTTGCGACCGATCTCGCCGAGGCCGCCGGGGTCAGCCGCAAGACGATCAACACGGTGGAAAACGGGGTCTTCGTGCCCTCGACCCTGCTGGCGCTGAAACTGGCGCAGGTGCTGGGCTGCACGGTCCACGATCTTTTCGCACTGGAGGAGGGCGCATGAGCCTGACGATGAAACTGGCGGTCTTTGCGGCGCTGTCGCTGGCCGTTCCGGCGGCGCTCGCGCTGGGGCTGATTGCCAGCCAGCGCCCGATCCCCGACCTGCGCGGCGAGGGGCTGGATTTCGGCGTGGTCCAGTCGGTGCCGTTGCCCGATCTGCGCCCCTATACGGCGCGCGACGGGGCTAGTCTGGGCTTTCGGCGCTGGGACGCGGGGGTGCCGGATGCCCCGCTCGTGGTTCTGGTGCATGGCTCGGGCTGGCACGGCGGGCAATTCGGCACGCTGGCGGCGGCGCTGGCGGGGCAGGGGGGGGCCGATGTGCTGGCGCCCGATCTGCGCGGGCATGGACCGAACCCGCAGCGGCGGGGCGATGTGGCCTATATCGGCCAGTTCGAGGACGATCTGGCCGACCTGATCGCCGCAGAGGCGCGGCCCGGGCAACCGGTCGTGATGCTGGGCCATTCCTCGGGCGGGGGGCTGGTGGTGCGCTTCGCGGGCGGCGCGCAGGGGGGAATGCTGGCGGGGGTCGTGCTGCTGGCGCCCTTCCTGCAACACGATGCGCCCACCACGCGGCCGCAGTCGGGTGGCTGGGCGCGGGTGATGCTGCGCCGGGTGATCGGGCTGACGATGCTGAACGCGGTCGGGATCACCGGTCTCAACCACCTGACCGTGCTGCAATTCCGCTTTCCGGGCGCGGTGCTCGATGGCCCGCTGGGCCATACCGCCACGCGCGCCTATTCGTTTCGCCTTATGACCAGCTTCAACCCGCGCCGCACCTGGCAGGCCGATGTCGCGGCGCTGCCCGATTTCCTGCTGGTCGCGGGGCGTCAGGACGAGGCCTTTGTCGCCGAGGCCTATCAGCCGACCCTCTCCCCCCTGACCCCGCGCGGGCGCTATGCGCTGGTCGAGGGCGGGCATCTGGAGGTCGTCGACAGCACCGAGACCCTGGCGCTGGTCACCACCTTCCTGCAAGGGCTGGCCAGTGGCGAGGCGGCGCGCTAGATCGCCCGCCATGACCGACGATCAGATCAACGCCTGCGCGGCACTTGTGGAACGGGGCGATCCCGACCGGTTTCTGGCGGCCATGGCGGCGCCGGTGGCGGCGCGCGGGCCTTTGCTGGTGCTGGCGGCCTTCAATCTGGAACTGGCGCGCGCCCCCTGGGTCACGCGAGAACCCCTGATCGCGCGGATGCGCCTGCAATTCTGGCGCGATGTGGTCAGCGGCGAAGGGCCCGCCGCGCATGAGGTCGCCGCCCCCCTGCGCGCGCTGATCGCCCGCGCCGCGCTGCCCGCCGACCTGCTGACCGCGATGATCGACGCGCGCGAGGCCGAGATCGGGACCAGCGCGCCCTTTGCCGATACCGCCGCGCTGCTCCGCTTTCTCGACGCGGGGGCCGGGTCGCTGATGGCGCTGGGGGTCATGGCGCTGGGCGGTCCGCGCAGCGAGGCCGCGCTGGCGCTGGGCGCTGCGCAGGGGATGGCGAACTACTTTCTGGCCTTGCCCGCGATCGAGGCCGCGGGGCGGCGCGCGCTGCCCGCGTCCGCCTCGGTTTACGGGCTGGCACAGGGCGCCCTGGCGCGGCTCGACGCGACGCGGCCCGGCCTTCGCGCCCTGCCGCGCGCCGCGCGCCCGGCCCTGCTGGCGGGCTGGCGGGCGCGTGGCCTGCTGACCCGCGCCCTGCGCGACCCCGACAGCGTGGCCCGGGGCGCCCTGACCCAGTCGGAATTCGCCCGCCGGGGCAGCCTGCTCGTGCGCGCGATAATGGGTTGACCTTTACGGAAGGCCCGATTGACCGGCCCAGACCGGCGCGCTAGCCTCGACGCCGTGTTCGCCTCTTTTCGGTATTGCCCGGGATCTGTGTCGGGCCTCGCTTGATGACCTCCCCCTTCCTGACCGAGGCAGTTTCGATGATCGCGCACGGCGTTCCCGGGATCGACATTCATCAGACCCACGACTTTCCCGCACCGCCATCGGTCGTGTTCCGCGCGCTGACCCTGCACCTGGACCGCTGGTTTCCCGCCGCGCTGCGCCTCACCGGACCCGGCGCGCGGCTGGTGCTGCTGCCGGAACTCGGGGCGCAACTGACCGAAACCGGCCCGCAGGGCGGGGCGATCTGGGGGCATGTCGACCGGATCGAACCGGACCGCAGGCTGTATTTCTGCGGCTCGTTCGGGGTGCCGGGGCTGGTGATGGGGCGCGTGCAGTTCGAACTGGAACCCATCGGCGCCGGATGCCGGTTGCAACTGTCGCATCAGGGCATCGGCCCCGTGTCCGAGGACCGGGTGGAACGCCAGCGCGCCATCTGGCGCGAGGTGCTGGGGGTGGCGCTGCGCGGCCATCTGGCCGGGGTCGCGGTGTGAGCACGGCCGACGATCTGGCCCGCGCGATCCGCGCCCGCGCCGGGACCGGGGCGCGCCGGTTCATCGTGGCCCTGGCCGGCGCCCCGGGTGCCGGAAAGTCGACGATGGTCGCCAATCTGGCCCGGGATCTGGGACAGGTTGCCGCCGTGGTGCCGATGGACGGCTATCACCTCGACAATGCGGTGCTGGACGACAGGGGCCAGCGCGCGCGCAAGGGGGCGCCCTGGACCTTTGACGTCGCGGGTCTTTCACGCGACCTCGAACGCCTGCGTGCCGATGACGGGCCGGTTCTGGTGCCGGTCTTCGACCGCGATCTGGACCTGTCCCGCGCCGCGGCGCGCCAGATCGCGCCCGAGGCCCGCATCCTGCTGGTCGAGGGCAACTATCTGTTGGTGCAGGAAAATCCCTGGTCCTCGCTGGCGCGGTTCTGGGATCTCGACGTCATGCTCTCGGTGCCCGAGGACGAACTCAACCGCCGTCTGGTCGCGCGCTGGCTTGCCCATGGCCACAGCCCGGATGCCGCCCGCGCCCGCGCCGAAGGCAACGACCTGCCCAATGCGCGCTATGTGATCACGCACTCGCGCCCGGCGCAGATCGTGATCACCTCCTAGGTCTGCGCCCGCCCGGCGGCGTCGATCAGATAGCGGTCGGTCAGCGGCAGGGCGGCGGCGCCCAGCGCCCTTGCGTCGGCGCCGATCGTGCCCTCCAGGATCGCCAGCGGCTGCAACCCGGCCATGTTCTGCCCCGCCATCGCCGCCGCCGTTGCCGCAACCACCCGGGCGCGGATGGCGGGGGGCATCCAGCCATCGACCACCATCGCCGGGAAATCGAAGACCGACAGCGCCGCCACCGCCGCCTGCGCCAGCCCCTCGGCGGCGCCCGCGATCCAGGGTTGCAGCAGCGCCTCGGGCACCGGCCAGTGCAGCGGCGAGGCCCAGATCAGGTCCGGCGACTGCCCTGCCTCTATCAGCCCGCGCTCCAGCACGGCCAGCGAGGCGACCTCGATCAGTTGCACCACCCGCCCGTCGGCGTTGCGCACCGGCATCGAACCCAGCGCCCCCGCATTCCCGCTGCGCCCGGGCCACAGGCTGCCATTCAGAACCACCCCGCCGCCGACAAAGAACCCCATGTAGACATGCAGGAAATCGCTGGGCATCGGCGCCGTGCCAAAGACCAGCTCGGCCCCGCAGGCGGCGGTTGCGTCGTTCTCCAGAAACACCGGAAACGGATGGCGCGCCGCCAGTTCCGCGCGCAGATCGCGCCCGCGCCACAGGTCCATCTCGGCCTGCGGCGCGCCCAGCGACCCGGCCCAGTCCCAGATCTGGAACGGCGTCGCCACGCCCATGCCCGCCACCCGCGCCCGCAGGGCCGGGGGCAGGGTGCCCAGCAATTCCTCGACCGCCAGATCGCAAAACCCCAGCGCCGCATCCGGCAGCGGCCAGTCGTGGCGCCGCACCCGCCGCCCGCGCAGCACGCCGTGGAAATCCAGCAACACCATCTCGGAGGATCGCCGCCCGATCTTCAGCCCCAGAAAGAACGCCCCGTCCGCCGCCAGCGACATCGGCACCGACGGCTGGCCCACCTTGCCCCGCACCGGCGCGCCGCGCTCCAACAGACCGTCCTGCTCCAGCGCGCGCATGATGACCGACACCGTCTGCGCCGAAAGCCCGGTCTGGCGCGCGATCTCCGCCTTGGCCAGTGCCTTCTGGCTGCGCACCAGCGACAGCGCCGCCTCGGCCGGCGGGCAGGAGGCGCCGCTCACACGGCGCCGAGGCGCA
>CALEZJ010000568.1 GCA_937927885.1 uncultured Paracoccaceae bacterium
GGAGCGCCCTGAATGCGCGCCCTTCGGAATGGCGATGACATGCGGGTTTTCGCGTGCGGGCGCAATGGGGCGGCTTTTCAACGCCAGTGCAGCGGGCCGGTCTTGTGGGCAAAGGGCAGGTTGGTGGCGATACGGGCGTCGTAGTCGGGCTGGGTCAGCAGCCGCAGTCCCGGCGCCTCCTCGGCCGAGTCGAGAGCGCGGCGCAATTCCAGCGTAAGGGGCGCGGGGCCGCTGTCCCACCAGGGATAGGGGGCGGCCCTGGCGCCGAGCGCCTCGGCAATGCGCGACCGAAGCCGGGCGAACAGCGGCAGTCCGGGCAGGGCGGCAAGGAAGTTGTTGGCAATCGTGCCGTGTCCTTCCTCGACCACGAAGACCCCCCTCGCCCCGGTCAGCCAGTCGTCGATGCCCTGCCTGGGGTACTCGTCAAGGTCGGCGAACAGCCCGCCCTCCTGCGCGATCAGCGCCACGCGAAAGAGGTCGGCGCGGGTGGCGGGCAGGGGCTGGCGGTCAAAGAGCGCGACCAGTTCGGGCCCGTGGCGCGCCAGCCAGTCGCGGGCGGCGGGGGCGTCGAACAGCCTCTGCTCCATCAGGGCGCCCCAGGCCCGCAGACCGGTGTTGACCGGCGCGGACAGCGGACCTTCCCAGTAATGCGCGATGCGGCGGGGGATCGGCGGGGCGTCGGTGGCCTGAAAGGCCGGGCGCGCCCGGGCAAAGGCGCGGGCGGCGGCGCCGGGGCCGTCCGGTCCACGCACCGCATCCTGCACGATCAGGTCGCGAAGGTCGTCGGGCGGCACCTGCCCCAGTTGTGCGGTCCTCAAGTCTCGGAACCGGTCGAGGTGGGCCAGGGCGCGCGCGTCTTCGCCCTTGAAAAATGCCAGGCGCGCTGCCGAAAGCAACAGTCCCATCCGCGTCGGGCTGTGGATCAGCGCGGGGGCCAGCGCCGCCCCTGCCGCGTCGAAGTCGCGCGCCGCCAAGGCGATTTCGGCCTGCCACCAGGCGTGATCGGCGGCAAGCGGGCGGGCGGCGGGCAGGGGTGGCAGGGCGTTGCGCGCGGCCTCCAGCTGCCCCAGCCGCAGATGCGCCTCGGCCCGGCGCAAGGCGCGGCGAAAGACCTCGTCGGGCGGGGCCGGGGCAGTTTCTTGCCGCGACAGCGCAAGGTCGGCGCGGCCCAGCCGGATCAGCCAGCCTGCATCGGCGGCGGGATCGGCGGCAAGAAACGCCCAGTCCTCGTCAGCCTCGCGGGCGGCGCGGTGCAGCCCTTGCAGTGCGCCGTGCCGGGGGAACAGGCGCAGCGCGGCGGCGGCGCGGGCCCGTTGTCCCTTTGCCCCTTCGGCCCTGCGGCAGCGCAGGTCCTGCGCGAGGCGGCGTGCGCCCCAGGTCCAGGGCGGTGTCGCAGGCAGGGCATCGAGAAGCGCGCGGG
The DNA here is from genome assembly GCA_937927885.1 of uncultured Paracoccaceae bacterium. Lineage (GTDB taxonomy): Bacteria > Pseudomonadota > Alphaproteobacteria > Rhodobacterales > Rhodobacteraceae > Pararhodobacter. Next base: position 1,421 of record CALEZJ010000568.1, read on the forward strand.
CGCGACCCGGATCGTCGCAATCGAGAGCCAGCCGGATCTGTTGCGCGCGCACTTCGGGGTGGTCGGAGCCATGGTGGCGCGCCAGCGCATCGAGGGCGGCGCGAGCGCGGGCAAAGTCGCGCTCGGTCACAAAGGCGTCGATCAGGAAGACCCAAAGCGGGGGATGGGCAGGCAGCGTCCCTGCGCTGGCATCAAAGTGCCGCGCCAGCGCCGCCCCGCCCTGCGTCCGCCACAGCGCCAGCAGGTCCAGCCGCGCCCCCTCGCCCCCCAAAGGCGGCTCGGCGGGCAGATCGGCAAGAATACGCAATTCGGCCCGCGCGCGCGCATCCTCGGCGTGGCTGGGGCTGGCGGGGTTCAGCCCCTCGGTCGCTGCCAGCGCGGCTTCGGGCTGGCCCGATTGCCACAGCGCCCAGGCCAGCGTGCCGAACCGCCGCCCCTCGCGCCGCACGATGGTCTCCAGCGGGGCGGGGTCGCCGGTGGCTTCGAACGTCAGCCATCCCAGATCGACCGACCAGGGCCAGCGGTCCAGCACCGCCTGCAACGCGTCGGTCGCGGGCAGGGCGTGGCGCACCAGCGGCCGCAGCGCCTCCAGCGCCTCCGCGTAGTCGAGCCCGTCGACCCGCGCCATCAGCGCGCGCTGCGGCGCCTCGGGATCGGCCAGCGGGGCGTGCCAGAGGGTGGCGGCGAGCGTATCGGTCATGGCGCCGCCGCAATCAGGGACGCGCCTTCGGCAAAGGTCATGCCCAGCAGGCGTTCGGCTTCGCACCGATAGCGCCAGGTCAGGCCGTGAAGGAACATCAGCACCGAACGGTCCAGCGCAAAGGGTTCCGAGGCCCAGACCCGCCCCGCCATCAGCCCGTCCAGCCGCGCGCGCCGCTCGCCGGTGATCTCTGCAATCGGCAGATCCAGCGCCGCGAACAGCCGGGCCACGCTGTCCGAGCGGTCGCGGTGAAAATCCTCGTAGTTGAGCAACAGCAGATCCGGATAGGCCGTCCGCCAGGCGGTGACATTGCGAAGATAGTCGCCGTGCAGGTCCAGTTCCGCCCGCGCGATCAGGTCCAGCCCGGCCGCGTCCAGGTGCAGGGGGGCGGCGTGGTCCCTGCCCAGATGCCAGAGCATCTGCATCCGCAAGGCCGAAACCGCCCGCGCCAGCGGGTCGCGCAACAGGTAGATCACCCGTGCCCCCGGGTTCAGCGCCCTGCATTCGGCAATCGCCGCCGCATCGAGCCCCGCATATTCCGGGGTGAAGTCGAGGCTTCGCAGCGCCGGATCCGGCGGGGTCAGCAGGGCGCGGTACCAGTCGACCCCGCGCGCGTGGTTCCAGTCCCAGAAATGCGCCTCCTTGTCGGTCGAGGTGAGGGGTTCACTGTCGGGAAAGGCCCAGGTCCGCGGATGGCAGGCCAGCACGGAATGCAGCCACGAGGTCGAGCCCTTCTGGCAGCCGATGCAGAGGATGTCGGCGATGTTGGCGCGGCTCATGGGCGTGCGCCCCTGAGGCTGGCGGCTTCGGTGAAGGTGAAACCTTCGGTTGCGATGGCCTCACGGTCGGCCCAGGTGAGCCCGTCGAGGAAGTCGAGGCAATCGGGGGAGAGCGCATAGGCAGGCGTCGCCCAGACCCGGTTGCGCGCCCGCTGCTGCAGACGCGCCAGGGTTTCGGGGTCTGGCGCGGGCAGGGCGCAATGGGTCAGGATCCGGTCCAGCGCGATGTCGGGATCGGCGATGATCGCCTCGACGTTCATCACCAGCAGGTCGGGGTAGCGCGCCCGCCAGCGCCGCAGGTTGGCGGCATAGGCGCCGTGGTCATGCAGCGCCGCCTGCTGGCAGCGGTCAAGGAATTCGGGGCCCATGGTCAGGCGAATTGCCTCGGCCGGGGCGTGGTCGCTGGCCCAGAGCGTGCGCATCCGCAGCGCGGAAACCGCCCGCGCCAAGGGGTCGCGCAGAAGGTAGATCACCCGCGCATCGGGGCTGAGACGTTTGCATTCGTCAAGTGCCTCATCCCCCAGAAAGGCATATTCCGGCGTGATATCAAGGCTTTTCATGGCGTCCCCAAGGGGCCGCATCAAGGTGCGATACCAGGCTTCGCCGCGCCTGTGGTTCCAGTCCCAGTAATGCGCCTCCTTGTTCGACGAGGTGACGGGGCTGAAATCGGGAAAGCTGGACACACCGGGATGCGCCTGCAAAAGCTGGTGCAGCCAGGTGGTCATGGCACGCTGCGCGCCGATGCCCAGAATGTCGGCGACATTGCGGCGCATCAGGCAGCGCCCGGCGGTTCGGCCAGATCGGGCGGCAGCGGCCAGCGGCTGGCATAGGCGGTGCGGTGGCGCGCCAGGGCCTCGGCATCGGCGGCGGCGCGGGCGGCCTCGATGGCGCGGCGCCGACGGTGGGAATTGTCGCCGGCGCCGATCGCTGTCTCGAAACAGCGCAGCGCCAGGGCAGGATCGGCGTTGCGCAGGGCCAGGTCCCCCAACATGCGAAGCGCATAGCCGGTGTTGCCCGGCCCGTCGTCGCGAAATCCGGGTGCCGAAATGCGCATCGCCATCGGCCCCAGCAAGAGCCGCGCCAGCCGGTCGGCGCGCCCCAGCCGGTTGAAATCGTAAAGTGCGGCGACCGCCCCGGCCAGCCGCGCGGGATCGGCGATCTGTGGCGCGGGGTCACGCGCGCAGGCATCCTCGAAACGGGCGGCAGAGAGTTCGGCGACCTGCCAGGCGCGCAGGAAATCGAGGTGCAGAAAGACCGCCAGCGAGGCGCCGGGCCGCGACAGGGCCGCCCAGCCCGCGGCATCGACCAGCGAAACGGGCGCGGCGAGCGGCGTGTTGGCCAGCCCCTCGGCCAGCGCGATCAGCCGGGACGGATCGCGCCGCGCCCCTGGATCGTGGTCGGCCAGCCCGTCCTGCCCCAGCGTGGCGATGCAACGGTAGCCCGCGCGTTTCTGCGCCGGATCGTCGAGGCGCTGGAACAGGTCGATCCCGCGTTCCCCGCGAATGGCGAATTCCGGCACTTCGTCGAACACGGCCGTTTCCCCCTTTCAAAGGCGGCTGATCGCCAGATCGTGGCACGCCAGCCGGAAATTCTGCGCCCATCGCGGCAAGGCGATCGACAGCCGCGGCGTGTCGCCCTGGGCAAGCAGCGTCGCCGGGAACTCGCGCACCAGCCGCAGACCCCCCGGGCCCGGGCAGGCATGGACATGGGGCACCTGAAACTGGTGCGCGCGTCGACCAAGCCGGTCGCGGGTCCAGATCGACAATGCGGTTTCAAAGAGGAATTCGTCGGCGCCGCTCAGAACCAGCTCGCATCTCAGACCCTCGCCCGCCTTGGCGAGCCCGGCAAGCGAAACCTCAAGCGCGCACCAGTCCCGGGTCGCGGGCACCTGCACCACCAGGCGCCGCCGCGACGGCGAGGCATGCAGCGCAAGTCCAGGCTGAGACTCGGGCATCGAGAGGATCAGACGCTCCAGAAACGGCGTCTCGACCCCGAGGCGATAGCCAAGCTCCTCGGTTCCGACCGGGTCCCACAGCGACCAGAGCCGGGACGCGGGGGCGGTTTCGGCGAGGGGGGGATTGGCGCCCCCGTCGATCCGCCGCTCGAGCGCGGCGAGGCGCTCGCGCAGCGCCGCCGATTCGCCGTTGATCTTGTGCCAGAGCGCCGAAGTCTCGTCGTTGATCTCCTTAAGCAGCGTGGCCCCCAGGGCGCGCAGCATCGGCGCGCTGACGCCCGGATCAGAGGGATCGGGCGAATTGACCGTTCCCCGCGCCAGATCCGAAAACAGCCGCCAGTCATAGGACGGGTTGTCGAGCGTGTTCATCGCCACGCTTTGCGCCTGATCGCTGGTTCGGCGGATGCGGCGATGGTGATGCGCCAGCACTCGGTCCAGGATCGCCAGCCGCCAATGTTCGAGGAAGCGCGTCATGAAGGCGCGGTCCTCCATCACGTTGAATTCGGGCGGAAAGCCCCCGACCGCCAGCACCGCCGCGCGATTCAGCATCCATTGGACCGGATAGAGGTCATGGCGGTAGGTCGCATAGGCGATGGGGTTCAGAAAGAAATCGGTCCGGCGAAAGGCATTGGGCAGGCCTTCCTCGCCCAGCGGGACCAGGACCTCGTGCCCGTCGACCCGTTGCAGATCCTCGCTGAGGGCGCTGACCAGCGCCGCGACGCCGCCCAGATCAGGGGCCAGCGCGCGGGTGCTGTCGTAATGCGCCAGCAGCGCGGCGAGGAATTCCGGTTCCCAGGTGTCGTCATCGTCGAGGCAACAGACGAGTTCGGTCTCCAGCGCGCGGGCGCCCCGGTTGAAGGCCTCGGACCGGCCGACCGAGGTTTCATGGTGCAACAGCGCCATGGAGCCGCCTTCCAGGGGGTCTGCGGCCGCGTCGAACTGCCGTGCAAGTCCCGCCATGGCCAGGCCGGTTTCCAGCGTGGCGCGGTCGCCGCCGTCATTGACCAGCATCACCCGCCAGCCGCCATGGGTCTGGGCCAGAACGCTGCGCAGCGCGCGCGCGACGAACAGCGGCCGGTCGCGCGTGCGGATCACGATGCCGACGCGGGCAGGAACAGGGGACGGGTCACTGGCAAGGGGCGGCACGGAGGTCATGGGATCGGCAGACTCGGGGTTACGGGGACTTTGGGAACCAGACGGCGAAAGGGGGAACCGTGGCCCGGGGGGCTGGCCCGCCCGGCGCGACGGTAGCCCAAGGCCCGGCGCGCGGTCCATCCCGATTTCTGCGCGCAATCGGGGCATTTCCAGCGGTCCGAGCCTTGACTTTGCTTGGCTGATGGGGGTATCGCCCGCCGGTGTCGTGCATCGCAAGGTGCAGGACGTGCCGATTATTGACCCCACAGGGGCGCAGTCCGAGGCGGCGCAAGCCATCAACACCCGCAAGGGGGCCACAGGGCGCGGAGACAAAAAGGAAAGACAGGACATGTTCGCAGTCCTCAAGACCGGCGGCAAGCAGTATCGCGTCCAGGCGGGCGACGTGCTGCGGGTCGAGCGTCTGGCCGCCGAAGCCGGCGAGACCATCCAGTTCAACGACGTGCTGATGCTGGGCGGTGACTCCACCGTCGTCGGCGCCCCGCTGGTGGCCGGTGCCGCCGTGCAGGCGACCGTGATCGACCAGATCAAGGCCGACAAGGTCATCCACTTCGTCAAGCGCCGCCGCAAGCACAGCTCGCAGCGCACCAAGGGTCATCGTCAGAAGCTGACGCTGGTTCGCATCACCGACATCCTCGCCTCGGGCGGCGATCAGACCGGCGTCAAGGCGGCGATCGGCTCGGGCACCCCGGCGGCCAGCACCGCCGCAGCAGCGGAGTAACACCCCATGGCACACAAGAAAGCAGGCGGTTCGTCGCGCAACGGTCGCGACTCGGCCGGTCGCCGCCTCGGCGTGAAGCTCTATGGCGGCCAGGCGGCTGTCGCGGGCAACATCATCGTGCGCCAGCGCGGCACCGTGCATTGGGCCGGTGCGGGCGTCGGCATGGGCAAGGATCACACGCTGTTCGCCCTCGTCGATGGTCATGTGACCTTCACCAAGGGCCTCAAGGGCCGCAGCTTTGTCTCGATCGTCCCAGCGAGCGAAGCCGCCGAGTAACGCAAAGAATTTACATTTGCACGTTACACGGGGGCTGACAGGAGACTGTCAGCCCCCAATCCATTGATTTTCCCGCGGGCCTGGTCCTGCGGGCCTGCGGAACCTGTCATGATCGCCCGAGCTGCCGCCTCTCCCGCCATTCCTCAGCGCCACCAGCCGGTGATCCGTGCCGAGACCCTGGTCCTGCGCCCGATCGAATTGCGCGACGAGCCTTTGCTGGCGCTGCACGCGGGGGATCTGCGCGTCGCGGCGGGAACCCGGTCCATTGCCCATCCGTTGCCGCGCGGGGCGGCGCGCGCCTTCATCGAGGCCGCGCAGGCGCCCGGGCGCGACGAGGATGTCTGGGCCATCGACGGCAGCGCGCAGGGCGCGCCCGACCTTCTGGGCGTGGTGTCGCTGAAATCGCTCGACCGCAACCAGAGCCAGATCGGCTATTGGGTCGCGCCCGCCTTCTGGCATGGCGGCATCGCCTCGGCGGCGGTGCGCGCCCTGCTGGCGGCCAATCCGCATGGCAACCGGACCCTCTTTGCCGAGGTCTTTCAGGACAATCCGGTGTCGGCCCGGCTGCTGACCCATGCCGGCTTCGACTATATCGGCGATGCCGAGGCCTTTTCACTGGCGCGCGGCGCGGCAGTGCCGACATGGACCTATCTGCGCAAGATGGGCTGAGGACGACACGGCACCGGAAGGGTGCATCCCGAGGGGTGGGAAAAGGGTCATGCGGCACCGGAGCGCGTGGTCCCGCGCGCCCCTTGACCCAGTGCCCCACTTGAACCGCGAACCGCCAGCGTCTATCGCATCGTGCAACGCCAACACGGGATCTTGCCATGAAATTCCTCGATCTTGCCAAGGTCACCATCCGCTCGGGTGCGGGCGGCAACGGCTGCATCAGCTTTCGCCGCGACAAGTTCGTGGAATTCGGCGGCCCCGATGGCGGGGACGGCGGCGACGGCGGCGATGTCTGGATCGAATGCGTGCCCGCACTGAACACGCTGATCGACTTTCGCTATCAGCAGCATTTCTTTGCCGGCAACGGCCGGTCCGGCATGGGCAAGCAGCGCACCGGGGCGAATGGCGCGGATATCGTGCTGAAAGTGCCCGCCGGGACCGAAATCCTGGAGGAAGACGGCGAGACGGTCATCGTCGACATCACCGAGGTGGGCCAGCGGTTCCTGTTGGCCAAGGGCGGCAATGGCGGCTGGGGCAACCTGCGCTTCAAGACCTCGACCAACCAGTCGCCGCACCGCGCCAATCCGGGGCAGGAAGGCGTCGAGCGCATGGTCTGGCTGCGCCTGAAGCTGATCGCGGATGCGGGACTGGCCGGGCTGCCGAACGCGGGCAAGTCGACCTTTCTTGCCGCAACCTCGAACGCTCGGCCGAAGATCGCGGATTATCCCTTTACCACGCTGCACCCCAATCTGGGCGTGGTGGGGATCGACCAGAAGGAATTCGTGCTGGCCGATATTCCGGGGCTGATCGAGGGCGCCAGCGAAGGGCGGGGTCTGGGCGACCAGTTCCTGGGTCATATCGAGCGCTGCGCGGTGCTCTTGCAACTCGTTGATGGCACCTCCGAGGATGTGGCCGAGGACTGGCGCATCATCGACCACGAGTTGGAACTCTACAGCGAGATCGTGCATTCAAAGCCACGCATCGTCGGGTTGAACAAGGCCGATGCGCTGGACGACGACGAGATCGCCGAAAAGCGCGCCGCGCTGCAAGAGGCCAGTGGCGCTCGCGTGCATGTGTTGTCGGCGGCGACGGGCAAAGGCGTGCAAGAGGTGCTGCGCGCGCTCTGGATCGAGATTGCCGGCCAGCGCGCCGAAGCCGCGCGCGAAGAGGAGGGGGAACAGCCGTGGCAGCCCTGAGCGCGGATCGGCCCTCGCTGGCTACAGCGCGGCGGCTGGTGGTCAAGATCGGCTCGGCCCTGCTGGTCGACGCCGCGTCGGGCACGCTGAAATCCGACTGGCTGGCGGCGCTCGCGCTGGATGTGGCACAGGCCAAGGCGCGCGGGGCGGATGTGGTGCTGGTCTCTTCGGGCTCGATCGCGCTGGGTCGCCGGGTGCTGGGTCTGCCAAAGGGCGACCTCGCGCTGGAGCAATCGCAGGCGGCGGCGGCGGTCGGGCAGATCCGCCTGGCCCGCGCCTATGAAGAGGTGCTGGCCCCGCACGGCATCACCACGGC